>NZ_JBTLQG010000005.1:0-241612 GCF_054461535.1 Flavitalea antarctica | reverse complement strand
GTTATTACCAGCCCGGCCTTGCTTGCGCAGGCGAACCGACTTGCCCTTTATCATCAGCAAAGAGATCAGCTCAGGAGTATTGTGGTGACCAGTACCCAGGTATTTAATGAATTTTCCTCGGGAACACCTGACCCGGTGGCCATCCGGGATTTTGTCAAGATGTTTTATGACCGGGCAGGGGGGGATTCAACCAAAAGGCCCAGGTATCTGCTGCTTTTTGGTGACGGCTCGTTTGATTACAAAAAGCGGATCAATGGCAATACCAACCTTGTTCCGGTTTACGAGTCCGCCGAATCACTGGCGCCACTCGAAACCTACACCTCAGACGACTTTTTCGGATTTCTTGATAATACCGATAACATCATCAACCCGGGCACCTACCTGCTGGATATCGGAATCGGCCGGATACCAGCTGGATCCGAAGCCCAGGCAAGGGCAATTGTTGATAAGATCCTTGGCTATACGGGCCCTAAATCGTACGGACCCTGGCGCACGGATCAAACTTATGTTGCAGATGATGAAGACAACAATCTGCACCTGGAAGACGCAGAGTCGATAGCCGCGGCGGCAACTGGTATCACGAAAGACTTCAATACCGATAAAATCTACCTGGATGCTTTCATACAGGAAAGCGGATCCGGGGGGAGCAGGTATCCGCAGGTAAATCTTGCGATCATCAATAAGATTTATAATGGCACACTTGTCTGGAACTATACCGGGCACGGCGGTTCACAGCGGCTTGCCGACGAGGTAATCCTGGACCAGGAGATGATCAACTCATTCAACAATCCAGAGAAACTGCCGCTGTTTATCACTGCTACCTGTGATTTCGCCCCGCACGATAACCCCCTGGTGGCTTCTATTGGTGAAAATCTGCTCCTCAGGGAAAAAACCGGGGCCATTGCCCTGATGACTACCACCAGGCTGGTCTTTGCATTCAGCAACAGGATCATGAATGAAAACTATCTCCGCGCTGCTCTTCAACGCAAGCCTGATGGCCGGTATCCAAGCCTGGGTGAAGCTGTGCGAACGGCCAAAAATTACACATACACGTTTTTTACTGATGTGGTTAATAACCGGAAATTTACCCTGATCGGCGACCCCGCTCTCACCATTGGGTACCCGGTACACAAGGTCACAACTACTACTATCAATGGCATCAATGTAGGCAGCGTGCCGGATACGTTGAGGGCGCTGTCGCAGTACAATGTCACGGGGGAAGTCACGAATCTCCAGGGGGGGCTGCTCACAGATTTTAATGGAACCGTGTACCCCTCGGTTTACGATAAAGTTCAGCGACTTTCTACGGTGGCAAATGATCCTGGCAGCATTAAAACCGGGTTTGCGCAACAAAAAAACATCATTTTCAAGGGAAAAGCCACCGTAAATGCGGGTAAGTTCTCATTCAGCTTCGTTGTGCCAAAAGATATTGACTACCAGTTCGGGAACGGACGAATCAGTTATTACGCGGAAAACGGGGCAAATGACGGGAGCGGGGCCCTGGAAAATATTATCGTCGGGGGCACAGGCACCGGGTCTGATGATAAAGTAGGTCCGGTCATAAAGCCTTACCTCAACGATGAAAAATTTACTGACGGTGGTATAAGCAATGCGGAACCTGTATTATTGTTGAAACTCGCCGATTCTTCCGGAATAAATGTGATGGGTACGGGCACGGGTCATGATATGGTGGTAATAATTGACAACGACCAGCAGAAAAAGCATGTATTAAATGAGTTTTATACCAGTGATAAGGACAATTACCGCCGGGGCGAAGTAAGATTTCAACTCCCGGAACTGCCGGAAGGACCACATACACTCTCTATCAAGGCCTGGGATGTAGTCAATAACAGCAATGAAGCGACCTTAGCTTTCCGGGTTCAGAAGCAGGAGAACCTGGTATTGGAACATGTCCTGAATTATCCTAACCCGTTCACTACCAGGACCACATTCTGGTTTGATCATAATCGTCCGGGGGAGGAATTGCAGGTCCAGATCAGTATCTATACAGTAACGGGAAAGCTGGTAAAAACCCTGAGAAATACAATAATATCCTCAGGAACCCGTTCGAATGAGGTTGAATGGAACGGCCGGGATGAATATGGAAGCAAAATAGGGCGAGGCGTCTATATTTACCGGTTAAGCGTGCGGACCAGCGACGGTCAGCAGGCCCACAAGATGGAAAAACTGTACCTGTTATGATGTTTCCTTCTCTGACGATCCTGCTCAATAGAATTACCAGGAGAATACATGATAAAATTGCTTATTTTCGCCCACCATTTTTAACCAGCTAATCAGCTTATCTTCTATCGAATAGATTTTTACTCAATTTTTTTATCGGCAGCCGGCACTTTAAGTCGCACATTGTTTTAATGATCTGTATACTTTCTGTTTAAAATAAACGTTTGTTCCCGGGCTGTCAAAAACAACTGAACAATAGTCACTTAAAATGCGACTATTCAAAAATCTAAATGGACGATGATACGAAAGACCTTCAAACTAGCTGGCTTATTAATGTTTCTTACAGGCTTCAATAACCTGCAGGCCCAAAACACTGACCCCATAAATGTAGTGACCACCGCGGTGCCCTTTTTACGGATTTCACCGGATGCAAGAGCAGGTGGAATGGGTGAACTTGGTGTGGCTACTTCTGCTGATGCGAACTCTTCTTTTTATAATCTTGCGAAAACACCCTTCGCTAAAACTCCTTACGGGGTAGGTCTCACTTATACGCCCTGGTTGAAGGACCTGGGTTTGAATGATGTGTACCTGATGGCACTGGCCGGTTATTATAAACTTGACGATCTCTCTGCGTTATCAGGTTCGGTCCGTTATTTCAGCCTGGGAAATATCACATTTACAGATTATAATGCTATCGATAATGGTACTTTTCGTCCACGCGAATTCGGCGTCGATGTCGGTTACTCAAGGAAGTTATCTGACAGGATGAGCCTTGGTATTGCGTTGCGTTATATCAGTTCGAATCTTACCGGTGGCGGATATTCCAATGGCTTAACTACTTACAAACCCGGCTCAGCAGTAGCGGGTGATGTTTCTTTCTTCTATACAGGTGCTGATGAATCCGGCCAGGGCTGGAACTTTGGAGTTGCTGTTACCAACCTTGGTACCAAGATCGGTTATACAAATGATGCAACACAGAAAGACTATATTCCTGCGAATCTTTCATTCGGTGCCAACTATACCAAGGTGTTTGATGAGAATAATAAGATGAGTTTTGGTCTTGAGACTTCGAAGTTAATGGTTCCGACTCCTCCCACTTTTACAAATGATCCGGTTACTGATTCAACAAATATTGCAGCGTACCGCAACAAATCGGTAGTGAACAGCTGGTTCAGTTCTTTTAGTGATGCGCCTGGTGGTGCCTCTGAGGAATTCAAAGAGTTCCAGTTTGCCCTGGGTACTGAATACTCTTACAACGAGCAGTTTTTTGTTCGTCTTGGATATTTTTATGAGCATGAAACCAAAGGTGCCAGGAAATATGTTACAGCCGGACTTGGCCTTAAATACAATGTGTTCGGATTAAACTTCTCTTACCTTGTTCCATCTGGCCAGGGAGTGAACCGTAACCCATTATCAAATACACTTCGATTCGGACTGGTCCTCGATATTGCCGGGGGAGACGAACAGGAATAATATATTATTCAATTCATAAATTCATCCCGCAGGTGCGGGGTGAATTTTTTATTTAATACATGAGCTATGGGCTTTAGAATCGGATCCGGAATTGATTTTCATCGGCTTGGGGAGGGCCGCGACTTATGGATAGGTGGTGTAAAGATTCCTCATCACAAAGGATCAGTCGGCCATAGTGATGCAGATGTATTGTTGCATGCGATATGTGATGCTTTGCTCGGGGCCATTTCTCTTGGAGATATCGGTATGCATTTTCCAAATAACGATCCGGCTTATAAAAACATAGATAGTAAAATATTACTCGCACGTACCTATGATCTTATCAAACAAAAAAAGTACAGGCTGGTAAATCTTGATTCAACCGTTTGCCTCGAAAACCCCAAGATCAAAAAACACAGTCACGAGATGCGCATATCGATAGCACAAATACTGGAGACAGACATTGAAAATGTTTCGATAAAAGCAACAACAACCGAAGAGATGGGCTTTGCGGGAAGGGAAGAAGGTCTTGTTGCATACGCGACTGTACTGCTTGAAAGCATTTGATAAATAAAGTGCTACCGCCTACCTTTGGCGCATGTCAAAAGTCAAAGTAAAAATTATAAATCGTTCTCAGAATCCGTTACCAGAGTATGCCACGGCGGGCTCAGCAGGCATGGATATCCGCGCCTGTCTTGAAGCACCTGTTACACTCAGGCCTCTCGAAAGATTTTTGATACCCACCGGTTTGTTCATCCAGTTGCCAGAAGGGTATGAAGCCCAGATCCGGCCAAGGTCCGGGCTTGCCATTAAACAGGGGCTCACCTGTTTGAATTCGCCTGGAACCATAGATGCTGATTACCGTGGTGAATTAAAGGTTATATTGATTAATCTTTCGCAGGATGACCAGGTCATACATTCCGGGGACAGGATAGCCCAGATGGTGGTAAGTGCTGTTGAGAGAGTCAAATTAAAACTCGTTACTGAAATTGAATCTACTACAAGAAACGAAGGTGGCTTCGGTCATACGGGAAAATAAATACGAACGGATGAAATGTCTTTTTTGTGTTCTTGGCGCTTTGATGTTCATAGTTGCTATCACGAGTTGCCGTTCAACTAAGAAATTGCAGACAGCTATCAGTAAACGTGATTCATTGCAGGTTCCCGTTGTTGAATCTTCAGCAGACCGGAAAGCCGATTCGGTTCGATTCATCAGGCAAATTTTCAGGACGATTGATTCCAACCGCGTTGATTTCAAAACATTCTCTGCTAAAGTAAAAGTGGATTTCGAAGGTAAAGATGGCAAGAAGAGTGACTTCAATGCAAATATCAGGCTGTATAAAGACAGCGTAATGTGGATCTCCATAAATGCATTGCTGGGTATCGAAGCTTTTCGCGTACTTATTACGCCCGACAGCGTTAAAGTAATGAACAAAGTAGATAAGGTTATACAGCTGCGGTCAGTAAGCTACCTGAAAGAAGTGGCCAAAATTCCTTTTACTTTTCATGATTTGCAGGAACTTCTGATAGGCAATCCGATCTATCTTGACAGTAACATAGTTTCTTACCGCCGTGAGCCAACCGGCATCACCCTAGTAAGTGTAGGCGAGGTGTTCAAACATTTTTTAACGGTGAGTACAAACGGCTTTTTGCCGGCACAGTCGAAACTTGATGACATCAACCCGGTAAAAACGCGAACCTGTTATATAGGTTATGGAGATTACCAGATGAAAAATAATAAGAACTTTTCTGCGTTCAGGAAGATCACAGTGGTTGAAGCATCAAAGCTTGATATCGAACTTCAGTTTAAACAAATTGACTTTAACGTAGATTTAAATATTCCTTTTAACATACCAAGAAATTATAAGAAGGAATAGACGTTAGAAAAGATGAGTTGAGAGTTATTGGTTATGAGTGAAATTTTATTGTTTTTGAGATAAATTGTAAATCATGTTAAGATCCTTTTTTGTTTTATTCGTTGCACTCATTGTTACTGGCTCAGTATTGGGCCAGGGTAGTGATGAACTAAAGAAAAAACAGGCTGAGATACAAAGAGAGATTGATGACCTGAGGAAAACGCTCGATGCAACCAAAAAGAACAAGAAAGCCGGCCTTGGTCAGCTGTCGATGATTCAGAAAAAAATAAAATTGCGTGAACAGGCCATCGGCAATATCAGTGAACAAATAGATGTGATCCAGGGCAATATCAGCAAATCGCGTAATGAGATCAACCGGCTGAAAGCGGAATTGGATACGCTGAAGATCCAGTATGAGAAAAGCGTGGTTTATGCCTATAAAAACCGAAGCAATTATGACTTTTTAAACTTCATATTTTCGGCCAGTAATTTCAATGACGCACTCAAAAGGGTTCAATACCTTAAATCATACAGGACCTATCGTGAGGAGCAGGCGGAAAACATCCTGAATACCCAGAAGGTGTTGCTGCAAAAGATAAACGGACTTGAAACCACCCGCAAACAAAAAGATGAGGTTTTACAAAAACAGGAAAAGGAAAAGCTTGTCCTGGTGTCTGAGAAAAAAGAAAAGGACGAGATCGTTTCTAAGTTGAAGGCCCGCGAAAATGAGCTAAACAAGGAGCTTTCTGCAAAAAAGAAAGCGGATGCCAAGATTAAGTCTGCTGTTAAGGCGGCAATTAACCGTGAGATTCGCCTGGCACAGCAAAAAGCGCTTGAAGAAGAGAAGCGGATCAAGGCAGCAGCTGCAGCGGCCCCTAAAAATGATGTTGCAAAAAATAATACACCTGCAGGTAGCTCGGCAACAGCTGCAAAGGAGCCGGTTAAAAAAGCTGAAAGACCCAAAAGTGTATTGGAGTCAACTCCTGAAGGCAAGATAATCTCAGACAAGTTTGAAGGCAACAAAGGCAAATTGCCATGGCCGGTGGACCGTGGATCAATAAAACTTCATTTTGGTATTTTCCAGGTGCCAGGTTCGAAAATTAATGGAAACAACCCGGGTCTGACTATTGAAACAGAAGTGGGAGCAACCGTGAAAGCTGTTTTTGACGGGGAAGTGGTTTCTGTCTTCAACATTGAAGGCGGATCTGGTGTGGTTGTTAGCCACGGCAAATATTTTACGGCTTACTATAATCTTTCTTCAGTGAATGTCAGTAAGGGTGAACAGATCAAACGTTCACAGGCGCTTGGTAAAGCAAATGCAAACGATGATGGAGTTGGAGAGATTGAATTCTTATTGATGCTTGAAAGAGATAATATCAATCCGGAAGCCTGGATCCAGCGTCGCTAAAAAACGCAACGAATAAAATACTGACCTCCCTTCCCTGCCACCAGCGGGAAGGGATTTTTTTTAGTGGCAGTTGCCGGATCTAACTGTGATTGTTGTTCAGAAATCGGTTGTAAAGCGCTTCGTACTGTGGAATGATATTGTGAATATCGAATTTCCTGGCCTGTATAGCGGCGTTTTCGCGGAACTTCTTCAGCCTGGTTTCGTCGGACAGCAGCATTAAGGTGTTCCTGCTCATGTCTGCGACATCACCTACTTCGCTCATAAAACCAGTGACATCATTTATGTTGATTTCCGGCAATCCTCCTGCATTTGTAGAGATCACCGGTACTCCGGCGGCCATCGCTTCGAGGGCAGCCAAACCAAAACTTTCGTAGTCCGATGTCAGGAGGAATACATCCGAAATGGCAAGTATTTCTTCGATCTGTTCCTGTTTTCCAACAAACCTGATCTCATCAAAAATGCCGAGTTCGCGGCTGAGCCTTTCTGCAGCCGGCCTCTCCGGACCATCACCTACAAACAGCAATTTGGCCGGAATCTTTTTTATGACTTCAGCAAAAATATGTACCACATCCCCAACCCGTTTCAGTTTCCTGAAGTTGGAAGCATGTAGCAAGATCTTTTCGCCATGCGGAGCAATTACACGCCGGAAAGCATCAATGGGTTTTTTTGCGAACCTTTCGCTGTCAACAAAATTATATATGACCTCAATATCTTTTTCGATCTTGAAGTGTTTGTAAGTTTCATCACGTAGATTCTGCGAAACCGCAGTTATGGCGTCGCTTTCATTTATCGAGAAAGTGACTACCGGGGCGAATGTTTTGTCGCGCCCTACCAATGTTATATCTGTGCCGTGCAAAGTGGTAATAACGGGAATACGTAAACCCTGTTTCTCCAGTATCTTTTTTGCCATATAAGCCGCGGAAGCATGGGGAATGGCGTAATGCACATGAAGCAGGTCAATCTGGTTGTTTACTATAACATCCACCATTGTACTTGATAGCGCCGTTTCATAAGGCGGGTAATCAAATAACGGGTAAGTTGGAACCCTTACTTCATGATAGAATATGTTTGCGTTGAATTCGCTTAGCCGCACCGGCTGTTGGTAAGTAATGAAATGAACCTGGTGTCCCTTATTCGCCAGGGCTTTTCCTAATTCCGTAGCCAAAACACCGCTTCCTCCGAAAGTAGGATAACAAACAATTCCAATCCGCATAAACGTTAAAATTAAATCGCCCGAAGGTAAATGTTTTTTGGTGATACAATGGGCGGTGTGCTTAAGCTAAGCCCCTTTGGCCTAACTTTAGAAAGAATTAACATTTAACAACCCGGATTGTTGAACGCGTTTCAAATATTCCGGCCGACTGAATGAAATTGACACCAAGCCTAAAACTATTTTCATGAAGAAGTTTTTATTAATAGCCGTTAGCGTCATTGTTCTTGTCTTTGTCGTGATCATTGCGGTCAGGTACTATTATGTCTTTGGTGAAGGAGTAAAATCCGGCGAGCTGAACTACCTGGTGAAAAAGGGTTATATTTTTAAGACCTACGAAGGAAAGCTCATACAATCCGGTATCCGGTCCAGGACCCCCGGTTCTGTTCAATCATATGAATTTGAGTTTTCGGTAGAGAATAAACGCATTGCAGAGCAACTGATGAATAATTCGGGCAAGGAAGTGGACCTCCATTATAAAGAATATTTTGGCAAGATATGGTGGCGTGGGAACACGGTGTACGTAGTTGACAGTATATTGTCAATGCGCGAGATCAGGCGCTAACCTCTGCAGCCATCAGACAAAATATCGCGGGCCGCTTATGCAGATCAGGAGCCTGTGTTTTCCATTCAGCAATAGTAAATGTCCGGATAAACTCGTTGGGACCACTCAGATCTGCGGCTATGCATAGACGTGTGTCCGGCCGGCACGTTTTGATAAGCATTTCTATCACGTGGTTGTTCCGGTAAGGGGTTTCAATAAAAACCTGGGTCGAATTTCTTTTGAGTGAGTCATTTTCCAGTTCCCGGACAAACTTTACTCTTTCGCCGGAATCTATTGGAATATACCCTGCAAACCGGAATTGCTGGCCATTCATACCGCTGGCCATTAAAGCCAGGAGAATGGCGCTTGGTCCCACCAGCGGCTTTACAATTGCACCACCCTTGTGTGCAGTTTCAACCAGTAACTGACCCGGATCAGCTATGCCGGGACAGCCTGCTTCCGATATTATCCCGATGTTTTTTTTGTCTTTCATCGCTACCATCAAACGTATGCGGACATCCTTTTCAGCTTTATGAATAACCACCCACTCATAATCATCGATCACCATTTCTTTCCATAACATTTTAAGATAACGCCTGGCACTCCTTTCGTTTTCCACAAAAAATACCTGGCATTGTTTAACTGCATCTGTAACATATGCCGGAATAACATGGACAGCATTTTCATCAAGAAAACAAGGAATAAGATAAACGGTACTTTGATCTGGCATGGCTGGCAAATTAATGAAAGAAAGTGATCACTGGTCAGAATTAGAATCTGATATCAGTTCTGGTCCACTAAGGCGTTAAAATTATCCTTCTGATGATAGATGCTGATGGTTGCAGCAATCACAGCATAAGCCGGTGCAAGAACCCATCCAATGATGGGAACAAAATGCATCAGGTAAAATACCATCCCGTTTCCCACAGCAAGCCCTTTATGACGCCCGATAAAGGCAATGCTTTCTGATGGAGAAAGCTTATGTCGCTCACAGCTGTAATCGAGCATTGAGAATCCATAGTAGTAACATTCGATAGATAATGCAATCACCGGGGTGATCCATCCTACAACCGGCAAAAACGAAAATATCAGTAGCGAGATCGCGTACACCGTTTGCCAGAGTGAATTTCTTATAGCAAGTTTAATCCCGCGAAATATGTCTTTAAGCAGTTGGGAAAAACTAAAAGGAAAATCTTTTCCTTCCATGATTGCCTCGGTTTTCTCGCTTAAATAGGCAAAAACCGGGGAACCAAGGATAAGAAAAATATATTTAAACAATGAAAAATAGAAGAAGCCCAGGATTAATTTCAACATGATTCCACCCATCAGGAAGAGGAAGTTGAGCAACCCGCTTTTTTGAGCACTGAGCCACTGATCCAGGCCGATTTTTTTGGTAAGATATGACACAGCACTGTCTGTGGAAGTCCAGAAAAAGTACATGCCAACAATAAAAAGTATGGTATAAATAATGCCGGGAATAATGATCCAGCGCCACAGGTTATTTGTCTTTATGAATGCATGTGCTTTCGAATAAGACTGAAGCGCGATAATGATTTCCTTAAACAATGTTATCTATATTTGGCTCATTCAAACTTAGGATTTATTGATGAAAAGGCTTGAATATGATTTTTATAACAGGCATGATGTAGTCACGATCGCGAAAGAATTATTGGGCAAGATCCTGGTATCGGAAATTGATGGTATCAGGACCAGCGGCAGGATCGTAGAAACAGAAGCTTACGCAGGTGTCAGCGACAAAGCTTCTCATGCATATAATGGAAGAAGAACAAATCGTACCGAAGTGATGTTCGGTGATGCGGGGAAAGCTTATGTATATCTATGCTATGGGATACATCACCTCTTTAATATTGTTACCAATGTTAAAGACGTTCCACATGCTGTATTGATCCGCGCCCTGGAACCGATGGAAGGGATTAATCATATGCTGTTAAGAACCGGAAAATCCAAAGCCGATCATACGCTTACCCGGGGTCCGGGAAATGTCTCAAAAGCACTTGGCCTGTACCGTCATCATACCGGTGTAGATCTGTTAAGCGAAGAAATATATGTGATGTCAGATGATTTCCAGTTACCGGTTACTGATATTGTCAGTTCAACAAGAATCGGTGTTGATTATGCGGCGGAAGATGCCCTCTTACTTTACCGGTTCCATGTTAAGGGGAATCCTTATGTTACGAGGACAAAAAAAGTTTGAAGCGTGGTTGAGGGTAATCCTAATGTTACTAAGAGAAAAAGTTTTAGAATTGTGGTGAAGTGTAATCCTTATGCTACCAGGACAAAAAGTTTTAGAATTTGTGGTTAAGGGCAAACCTTATGTTACCAGTTCAAAAAAGGTTTAGAAGCGTGGACAAGGAACACCTTTGGCTCCGGGAGGGCGCTTAATATATATCAGCGATATTTCAAGGCCGCCACGGCTTTGGGAGGCAGTCTTAAGACTGGAAATATTTACATCGTAGGAAGCACCTAAACGGAAATCACCAAATTCAAGTCCGACATAAGGAATCAACGCATCGTTCACATTATTGAACCTGGTCCACAGTCCTGCGTAGAAACTGTTTGGTTTTTCTTCATCTCCATTCAATAGGAAACCAACCGCACCACCGGCAACAATGTTTGTTGCACCTGCCTGGCGACTGTAAATGGAACTGAGATAAATAGTCCGGGTACGATCTCCGATCGGAATAGCTCCACCGGCATTGAAGGTTACCCTTGGATTAAGCGTATAAAAAATGTCCCCGGTGAATGATTCTTTAGGTTTGTTGATATGGTATACGGATGTTCCCAGGTAATAATTGTTATATCCATCGGTAGAACCGTTGAAAAGCGCTCCGACACTTACATCAAAATAACTCAGGTTCACCATCTGGTTGTCTATAGTCTCACCACTCGGAATACTCCAGCCACCAAACTGATCAAGCTCATCTTCGAAGTTCAGCTTTGTGCCATCCAGTCTCTTGGTATTATAAGTTCCTTGGAATCCAAGGCCGATCGAGTTTAACCCGTCCTCGTCAATGCCTTTATGATAGGCGGTAGACAATGAAATCATGTTTGTAGACATTATTCCATTGGCTGTTTTATCGGTCATGGCGAGCAAACCAACTCCCCAGGTATCAAGTTCAGATAATCTGCCACGCATTATCGGCATGTCAAGCGACAATGTTGATGTGATAAAGGCCTTGCTTATGGCAGGCCATTGGTCCCGGTAATTACCGGCAGCCCTGAAATCACCATTAAATTTACCGGTAAGCGCCGGGTTCAATGTAAGCGGGGAGACGAAGAACTGTGAAAAGTTCGGGTCCTGTGCAATGGCCGTTAGGGTCTGCATCAGCACAAAAATTACCAGGAGATATTTCCTCATTGGAGACATTAACGCCGTATTGACAACCAAAGTACAAAAAACGTTCAAATTTTTTGTGATTATTTTAGGATCGGCAGGGAGAATTACAGTTGTTCCGGACCCGGTCTTAAAACTGGACCTTCGTGCCGAAAGCCAGGTCCCCGGCGTCACCCAATCCCGGAACAATATATCCCTTAGCGGTGAGTTCCTCGTCTATGGCTCCGCACCAGATTTTTACATTTGGTTCGCTCCGCTGAACGTATTCAATACCAACGGTGCAGGCGATTGCGACAACAATGTGAATTTCTTTCGGTCGTCCTTCTTCCCGAAGAAACTGAATAGTTTTTACCAGTGACGAACCTGTGGCGAGCATGGGATCCGCGATGATTACCACGCGGTTTTCAAGCTCTGGGCATGAAACGTAGTCAAGGCTGATCTCGAAAGATCCGTCCCGGTTATGTTTCCGGTATGCAGAAATGAAGGCATTGTCAGCCTTGTCGTAATAATTGAGCAGACCCTGGTGAAGAGGGAGGCCGGCTCTCAGAATGGTGGCCAGCACCGGCTGTTCTTTCAAAAGTTTGCATACAGAAGTGCCAAGTGGTGTCTGGATCTCTTTCTCTTCAAATTCCAGGACCTTACTGATTTCAAAGGCTGCAACCTCCCCGATTCTTTCCAGGTTCCGGCGAAAACGCATGCGGTCCGTTTGCACCTGAAGGCTCCTGATCTCACTTACCCAATTGCTCAGAAGTGAATATTGATCGCTCAGATTGATAACCATTTAATACAGTTTTGGATTTTGAAAACCGAATCTTCACCTTTGACGAGCAAATCTAATTTCTACAATCTACAAACTAAAATTTGTTTAATGGTATACAGGGCAATCGGGGTGGTGAGCGGAGGCTCTTTAAATGGCCTTGATATCATGTTTGCGGAACTTCATGAAACCACGGGCAAGTGGACCGCTGAGATCCTTGCCGGAGAACGTATCAGTTACGATCCTGAATTGAGGCAACGTCTGAAAAAAGTTGATAGCCTAAGCATTGCGGAATACCTGGAGTTCCATACGACATATGGCAAATATCTTGGTGAAGAGATCCGTGCATTTATTGAACGCAACCAACTTCATTACAGGGTTCAGCTTATTGCATGCGATGGACACACGACTCATTATAAACCGGATCGCGGCCTTTGTTTGCAGGTAGGGGACCTGGCACAGGTTGCAGTAATGACCGGTATTAACGTGGTGGGTAACGTAAGAAATACTGACCTGGCACTCGGTGGTCGTGGTGCCCCGATTTACCCGGTTGCAGAAAAGCTATTGTTTACTGATCAACAGCTGTTTCTGCACCTGGGATCAAATGCCAGTCTATCAAGGCATGCAGCGGGTGGCTACAATGCGGTTGATGTTTGCCCGGCCAACAGGCTGCTCGATAAACTGGCCGCCCGCGATAAAAAGGAGTTTGATCCCGCAGGAATGATGGCAGCAGAAGGCCATGTCGACGAAAAACTGCTGGAGATCCTGAATGAACTGGAGTATTACCGGTTACCTGCCCCGAAAACACTGTCGTTAGATTTCGCCACGGATGTGGTGTATCCACTTTTTGATGAGCTTAGGATCAACACTAAGGACGCACTGCGTACCGCCGTGGAACATATAGCCATACAGGTAACGAGGGGACTGCAAATCCTGGAAGCTGACTACCCCGAGACAAAAAACGAGTTGTTGGTGACTGGTGGCGGTGCAAATAATACCTTTCTTATTGAAAGAATATCCGCGCTTGCCGCTGATTCCGGCTTCAACGTCAAAGTGCCGGATAAGCTCGTGGCAAACTTCAAAGAACCTCTCGCAATGGCATTAATTGGTGTTCTTCGCTGGCGCGAAGAAAACAATGTTTTCGCCTATATTACCGGCGCGAAGCGCGACAGCATCGCAGGCTCGGTCTGGATCGGACAGGAAGCCTGAACATTTCAAACTCATAACTCACTCATCATTCCTCACTCATAACTCCTTTATTTTGTTTTTTAAAAAATTGCTTTTCTCTTCGATTTTAATTTCGGTTACCTGTTCCTGTTATTCGCAGGCGAATAAGAAATGGGATGTCAATAACACCCCGGCACCTTTTAAAGAAGTATCATTTACCGTGAATGAAGGCACCTGGATGAATCTTGACGTTTCGCCCGATGGTAAGGAAATCGTGTTTGACCTGTTAGGTGATATCTACCTGTTGCCCATTGCCGGTGGTGAAGCAAAAGTATTAAGGCAGGGGCTTGCACTGGAGGTGCAGCCAAGGTTCAGTCCTGACGGGAAGCAGATCCTTTTCACTTCTGATGCAGGTGGTGGTGACAATATCTGGATAATGCAAAAGGATGGTTCGAAAGCAAGACAGGTAACAAAAGAAACTTTCCGGCTTCTTAATAATGCCGTCTGGTCGCCGGATGGGGAGTACATAATTGCCAGGAAACATTTTACTGCAACCCGTTCTCTTGGCGCGGGTGAGATATGGATGTATCATATTACCGGGGGCAACGGTATACAACTTACGGCACGAAAAAACGATCAGCAGGATGTGAATGAACCGGCTGTATCACCGGACGGACGATTTGTTTATTTCAGCGAGGACATGTATCCCGGGGGAATGTTCCAATACAATAAGGATCCCAACAATGAAATATTTGTTATAAAAAGATTCGATCGTGAAAAAGGCATCATTGAGAATGTTACAGGTGGGCCCGGTGGAGCGTTCAGGCCGCAGGTTTCACCTGATGGCAAAACCCTGGCTTTTGTTAAACGTGTGCGTGCTAAAACCGTTCTTTATTTGCGGGACCTGCTTACCGGAGAAGAGAGGCCCATTTATGACAAGCTATCAAAGGACCAGGAAGAAGCGTGGTCGATCTTTGGCGTTTACACAGGTTATGCATGGCTGCCTGATAACAAGCAATTGATTGTTTGGGCAAACGGGAGGATCAACCGGATCAATGCAGATGGTACAAACACATCAACGGAAATACCATTTACCTGCCAGGTGAAACAACGAGTTACTGAGGCACTCAGGTACAGGCAAAACTTTAACCAGGATAATTTTAATGTAAATGTGATCCGCCATGCGCGTACATCTCCAGATGGAAAGTGGCTGGTGTTTAACGCCGTTGGTTACCTGTGGAAAAAAGCCTTACCCGATGGCAAACCGGAAAGAATAACCAACAGTAAAGACTTTGAATTCGAACCTGCATTTTCAAAGGATGGAAAAACAATTCTTTATACCACCTGGAACGACACAGCAACCGGGGCAATATTCAAAGTGGCATTTCCTGCTCCCTCCAAACCGGTGAAGCTAACAACGGAAAAAGGTATTTACCGGAGTCCTTCATTTTCTTCAGATGATAAACGCATTGTGTTTGTAAAAGAAGGTGGAAACAACGTGCTGGGAAATGGCTTTACGGTACAACCCGGGGTTTACAGTATGTCTGCACAAGGCGGCAAGCCTGAGTTCATCAGTGCAAAAGGCAGGAACCCTGTTTTTGTAGATGGTGACAAACGTATAGCTTATGAAGCCCAGCGGAGTTATGGCTCATACAAAGCCGACGGCTCCGACGACAGGACCATATTTAAAAGTACTTACGGCTCACAGTTCGTTCCATCCCCTGACCAGAAATGGGTGGCATTTGTTGACCTTCACAAAGTATATATAGCTTCGTTTGTGCATGCAGGTAAGGCTATCGATCTTAGCGCTACTACCACCGATTTTCCCGTAAAACAGGTTGCCAGGGATGCCGGTATCAATCTTCACTGGAGCGGAAACGGAAAACAACTTCACTATACACTCGGCGATCAATACTACACCATCAATGTTGAGGACCGCTTTGAATTTGTTGCCGGCAAAGCTGATTCAACATTCAACATCCCTGAGAAAGGACTCAGCGTCGGTCTTGAATTAAAGACAGATAAACCTTCCGGTATAACGGCGTTCACCAATGCCAGGATCATTACTATGAAGGGCAACGAGGTGATTGAAAACGGGGTCGTGATCATTGAAAATAATATTATCAAAGCCATAGGTTCATCAGACGGCATTAAAGTTCCGGCAGGCGCCCTGGTGATCGATTGCAAAGGAAAGACAATTATGCCCGGAATGATAGACGGGCATGCGCATGGCAATCATTTCCGGGATGGTTTGACTCCCGGCAAACACTGGCCGTATTTTGCCAATCTCGCTTACGGTATCACCACCATGCATGATCCATCAGCCAATTCAGAAATGGTATTCACTCAGAGTGAGATGATACGGGCAGGGCATATGGTTGGTCCCCGGGTGTTTTCGACGGGTACGATTTTGTATGGTGCCGATGGACCCACAAAAACGGTCATCAATTCAATTGATGATGCTAGAAGTGCTTTGCGCCGTAGCAAGGCATACGGAGCCTTTTCGGTAAAGAGTTATAATCAGCCCAGGCGGGAGCAGAACCAGATGATACTGCAGGCGGCACGTGAGCTGGGCAT
Source organism: Flavitalea antarctica (assembly GCF_054461535.1). NCBI lineage: Bacteria > Pseudomonadati > Bacteroidota > Chitinophagia > Chitinophagales > Chitinophagaceae > Flavitalea > Flavitalea antarctica. The sequence goes on along the minus strand of NZ_JBTLQG010000005.1, from coordinate 225,105 downwards.
GGAAGTGGTACCGGAAGGTGGTTCGTTTTACTTTCATAACCTTGGAATGATACTCGATGGGCATACAACCATCGAACATAATATACCGGTTGCTGTGCTTCACGATGATGTTATACAACTCTGGAAAAATTCAAAGACTGCATATACCCCAACGCTCATTGTTTGCTTCGGCGCCATGAGCGGTGAGTATTACTGGTACCAGCATACTAATGTCTGGGAAAATAAAAAGCTCCTCGATTTTTTTCCGCGCGAAGTAATCGATGCCCGCAGCCGGCAGCGGACCATGGTCCCTGATGATGAGTATCAAAACGGACATATCCTGGTTTCAAAGTCAATAAAAAAGTTGCAGGATGCCGGTGTAATCATAAACATGGGTGCACATGGTCAGATCCAGGGCATAGGCGCACACTGGGAAACGTGGATGTTACAACAGGGTGGCATGTCTAATCATGAAGCACTGCGTGCAGCTACATATAACAGCGCCCTGAGTCTTGGTCTTGACAGTCTTATAGGGTCACTTGAACCTGGTAAACTGGCTGACCTGGTAGTAATGGAAAAAAATCCTCTTGAGGCAATAAGGAACACTGAAAGTATCCAATACGTCATGGTTAACGGTCGCTTATACGACGCAGCAACAATGAACCAGGTAGGTAACTCAAAACAGGCGAGAGACAAATTTTACTGGGAGCTGAACAGGACTGCCAATGTATTCGACTTTCATGAAGATACTGAATCTGAAGGCTGCAGTTGCGGACGGCATTAAACGCCGTGGGAAAGAGGTATTTCACCATCTGCCATGTCGGTCTCTATCCATAACCGCGTCCAATCCTGGTACTTTTACAGTGCCAGGATTTTTTTTAGTTTGACATAGCCAGCCTTGCTCACAGGAACTTTCGCACCGCTTCGCAGTATCGCAAGGAAACCTTCTTTTTCATAAGGTTCAAGTCTTGTGATTTGCTCGATCGCAATCATGTAGGAGCGATGCACACGGACAAACTCGTTCTGGTTAAAGACTTTCTCAAAGTGCGACATGGTGTTATTCTTCAAAAAGCTGCCTTCGTTGGTGATGATCTTTACATAGTCATCAGCGGCTTCGAGATAGTGTATTGCGCTGGTAGGAATGATCTTGATCTTTCCACCTGTTTTAACAACAACACGTGCGTTTTGCTGAGGTAACGTTGCGGCAGTTTCGAGCAGCTCGTTGGTCTGTATGATCTTATTCTGTTTATGAAGATTATTGAACTGTTGAATGGCCTTGTCAAACCGTGATTTGCTGAAAGGCTTAAGCAGGTAATCGACCGCATGATTATCAAATGCCCGGATCGCGTGTTCATCGAAGGCTGTTGTAAAAATTACATGTGGCCGGTTCTCTATCAGCTCCAGCATTTCAAAGCCATTAATTTTCGGCATTTGTATGTCAAGAAAAATGAGGTCGGGCTGTTCCTGCATGATTGACTTTACACCCTCAAATCCATCGTTACATTCATTTACAACATGAATGTCCGGGTGAGATGCAAGATATTCTTTCACTAACACCCTGGCGAGGGGTTCATCATCAATTATTATTGCCTTGATCATATTGGGGTATTTTTACAATGGTTGTAAAAGTCAGCTGGTTAAAGGATGTGGTGAGCAGGTCGTTCCTGGCGAATAACAAAAACAGCCTGCGGCGTATTGAGTTTAGTCCGAAGCCGGTGCCCTTTCTCGGATCTGCGGTCTCCGGATCATAAGGGTTCTGCACGGTGATCACAAGGTCATTACCAACCCGCTTTGAACTGATTTCAATCGACACGGTTCCTATGGTATCATACAAGCCAAATTTGATTGCATTTTCGACAATGGGTTGAAGGACCATTGGCGGAATTAGCAGCTCCTGGTTTTGAACGTCAATAACCGTTTGCAACCGGTGACCAAATCTTACCTTTTCTATTTCGAGATACAGTTCAAGATGCTCGAGTTCTTCACTAAGACTTATATTTCCCTTGTCGTCCTTATTAAGGGTACCGCGAAGGAAAGCAGATAGTTGCTGTATCATTTTTCTTGACAACTCGGGATCTGATCCAACGAGGGCACTGATTGAGTTTAAACTATTAAAAAGAAAGTGCGGCTGCAGTTGCTGTCGGAGTGAATACAGCTCGGCGTCCTTAGCAATTGATTCTGTTTCCGCTTTCTGCTGTATACTCTCGTGTAGTTCTTCGGAATGATACCAGAGCAGGCCTATCATCGCACTGCAGCCAGTCAGCAGGAAACCAATGTTAAATCTGACGGGTCTCGAAGCTTGTATGAAATCAGTCTGTGCCGGTGACAGGTATGTTAGTATGAAATCGGTTACCAGCAACCAGAATCCTGTAATAGCCAGGCATAAGGAAATCAGGAACAGTGCAGCGTAACGTTTTGGACGGTAAAATCTAAGATTATTAAAGATCAACAGGCATGCCCCCGCCAAAAAGAGATTAGAAACCAGGGCGTCGATAGCCGATGCCTGCCAATCGATGTTCCAGCCATATAAAATGCTATAGTGTACAAGGGCCCACACCAGCCAGCAGACCAGGAAGATCCATTTATTACGCCGGGAAGAAAGCAAAGATCTTGACACAGGAAGCGGTTATAAAAGTTGTAAATATTTATGGGTTGATCCTGATTGAATGTCTGTTGCTTTTTTATGCACGGTTGTAATGTAAAGATCCGCGTTATCGGCTTCATGGATCTTCGAATATAATTCTGCACCATCAATCAGTGCCGTGATCTTATATAATTCGGATACATTAATAAATTCCCATCTCACAAGATGTTGTTTCTCGTTCAAAAATATTTCTGCCTCCCTGTACCCGAAAGATCTTGCTTTCGCAAAAGCCAGTGATTCATCTTCAGCCTGAATTAGTCTCAGTTGTTCATCAAACTGTGGCTTGTGCGATCCATCCCCACAAACGATCCGGTAAACTATTTTGGACAAATACCAGTTCATATAAATAAGGTTTGTATTTTGATTGGTAAACGGTGTGAATTAGTTGATTTCAGGAGTAGTTGAACTTGATTTCCGCAGTTAGCGGAACCTGGTTTTCGCATTTACTGGAACCTGGTTTTTACTTCGAGACCCCCGAAAATGCAAACACCTTTGATGATGATTGTTTTGTCTGGATCAGGGATCGAATTTTTTCGCTTGTCATCGACTCCACCAAAAACAGAACCCATCTCAGACCTGACATTCCAGTTTGGAGGAATAAAAAGTGTGGCGCCCCCAAATATGCAGACCACCTCCAACTCAATGGTACCTGCGGATATGTCGGCATTCATTAAGTTCACTTCTGAGCCGCCAAACACGCACACGATTTCGCCGCCGACAAAGTTTTTGCTGAACACCTTGCGGTTCACAGCGCTGAATACCGAAACGATTTCCAATCGTTCCTCCTCCTGCATCTGGTTTGCATACTTTGTTTCCCGGTCAGTGTACTGTTCACTGCGGGTACTCTGCTGACCACTCCTGTTTTGCGATTCCTCCCTGCTCCCCGGAAACTGCTCGCCTTTATTGATGAACTGATCAATGGGGTTAGAAGGCCGTGCGTTCCTGTCTCCAAACTGATCAAGAGGGTTTGAGGGTTTTGGATCCCTGTCCGCTGCCTGTTCAGTGCGGTTTGTAAATTGGGAGGTCGGGTCCCCTGGCTGTTCATTACTGTTTGGGAATTGTGATGTCCTCTCACTTGACTGTTCATTACGGTTTGTGAATTGCGAAGTCCTGTCGCCTGGCTGTTCAGTGCGGTGTGTAAATTGTTCGCCCCGGTTGGAAAATTGACCGCGTTTTGTTTGTTCTTCCGTCGCAATGTAAGGGTCCGGATCGTTTCCAAAAGTTAAATTGTCGCGACTTGAGGATGCAGACAGCCTGGTAAGTAGAATAAACGCACCCAGAGCAAGCAGTCCCGCCGGTACCATAAAGCGGGTCGCATTCCAGCCAGGGAAGATATCATCACTTAGAAAAAACAAGCCGAGCCCGGTAACTATGATCCAGCCAAAATCCCGAAAGCCACTTTTCACCCCGATACTGATTCCCACGACCACAAGGATCAGTTCCCATCTGAAAAACCAATCCGGCAAATCGGCGCCAAACTCCCTGGCAAAAAGCAGGGAACCAACTACGAGTAAGGCCATTCCGATAATAAGGTTTCCCGAAGTTTTTCTTCTGCCGGTGACCAGTCGTCTGTTCTGTGATTTATTCATAACCTGATTTTAAACAAATGTAATAGCGGGTAAGCGCGGGAAAAAGCGGATATAGGTTATGCACTGAAAATTGCCGGTAAAACCCTTTTTTTTCCCGGTAAAACAAAGACAAGAACAAAATATCCTGCCTGATCAGTAGGCTAACAACCGGGTCAATAAGTTCAGAAGTTATTCTCAGGCCCCGGTCTTATCAACCAACCTGAACTCCTTTCCATCGAACAGTCCGAGGTCGCTCAACTTCAGCTCAGGAATTACAAGAAGGGCCATAAACGACAAAGTCATGAACGGAGAGGAGAGGGTTGAACCCAGCGACCTGGCCATCTTATCAATTGCTGTGTAGGCAGCGGCGACATCATAGCCGTCTTCGTCTGTCATTAATCCTGCAACAGGCAAAGCAATCACTAACTCCTGGTCATCACTAACGCAGCTGATACCACCCTGTTTTTCTATGATAAGGTTAACAGCCATTGCCAGGTCTTTATCATTGGTCGCGACTGCCACGATATTGTGTGAATCGTGTGCAACGGATGAGGCAAGGGCTCCTTTTGTTAATCCGAAATTTTTAATGAACCCTTTCGAAACCGGGGCATCACGATAGCGGTTTACGACAACTATTTTCAGGAGGTCCTCATCAATATTTACATCTATAAATCCATCCCTTCGGCTAAGGTTCCCCGTTATCCGGTTGGTGATCAGCTGACCATCAAGCGCTTGAATGATATGCCGTGAATAAATATCGAAGTTCATTGGTGTGTCAGGAATCAGAAAATCTTCCGGTAATTTTTTTGTACACGAGAAGTTGTTGATCCTTGTCCCGATGGTTTTATCATTCCGTGCAATAAGTGACTTTCCGTTATCGGCAACAAGTTTGCCATCAATATAGGTTTGAATAACATTGAAGTTTTCCAGGTCTTCTATAAGGATGAAATCAGCGGGATCGTTGATGGCAAGCAGTCCCACGTCTAACTTATAATGCAGCACGGGATTAATACAGGCCGCCTGCAAAACATTGAACACATTTATCCCTTTTGCAACAGCCCGGGCACATAAGCTGTTTATATGGCCATCAACCAGGCTGTCCGGATGTTTGTCGTCACTGCAAAACATCATCAGGTCAGCATGGTCTGCAAGCAGTCCAGCCAATGCCTCAAAATTTTTGGCTGCGCTGCCTTCGCGTATAAGGATCTTCATGCCATGGGATAATTTGTCAAGGGCTTCCGTAGCGGTAAAACACTCGTGATCCGTTGTAATTCCTGCTGCTATATATTGTTTGGCCAGATCACCGGTTAAACCAGGAGCGTGACCATCTACCGGTTTACCAGCTGCCTTTGCGGCCGCGATTTTATTCATAACCACAGGATCACTATTTAATACCCCGGGAAAATTCATCATTTCACTGAGATACTTTATTTCTTTCCTGGCCAATAGTTTCGTTACATCTTCCACATCAACCGCGGCACCGGCTGTTTCAAAACTTGTTGCGGGTACACAGCTGGGCGCTCCGAAGTTAAATTTGAATGGTACCGAATTCCCATTGGTGATCATGTACTCTACGCCTTCGATACCGCAGACATTAGCAATTTCATGAGGGTCACTTACCGTTGCTACCGTGCCGTGAACCACAGCCAGCCTTGCAAATTCAGATGGTATCAGCATAGAGCTTTCTATGTGTACATGGCTGTCGACGAAACCGGGCATAATAAAAGGAAGATCTGAATCGATGCCTTCAAACGCTGTGATGGATACAATCCTTGTATCTCTGACGACTATGGTTGAAGCTTTGATTGTCCTGTTGAGGATGTCAACCAGTTTACCTGAAAGGCGGATTTCATCTTGCATACCGGTAAAGATATTTAAGATTTGAGACCCGGGATTTAAGATGGAGGATTTAATATTTAACCATTAATATTGAATTTTAAAAGCTATTAATGGTGGAAGCAGTAAAAAAATGGTTGCGGAGACAGAATCCAAAATTTAATTTTTTATATCGTTCGTTTGGAAATAAGAAGTTTCGCCTGCTCGACATTGGAACGGGAAATCATTCTGCGACGAAAACAGTTACGCTTTTTCCTGGCTGTGAGTATTATGGTCTTGATATAAGCCGGGAATACAATAACGATCCTGCCGACTTTGCGGTAATGAAAGATTTTTATGAAATGGATCTTACAAAGCTTGACTTCTCTAAACTACCTGATAATTTTTTTGATGCGATCCTTGTGGTGCATGTTATTGAGCATCTCTATAACGGTGATGAGGTACTGCGTGGGTTGATCAAAAAACTTAAACCTGGAGGCTCTATTTATGTCGAATACCCCGGACAAAGAAGTAAGAAATTGCCATCTATGAAGGGGACATTAAACTTCCACGATGATTCTTCTCATGTGCGTTTATATTCCGTTCCGGAACTGACAAAATTATTTGAAAAAGAAAACTGTACCATTGTCGCTGCAGGTACCCGTCGCAGTTGGTTCTATGCAGCCATCACGCCGTTGCGCATTTCACTCAGATGGGCCAGGGGAAAAGCCGTAACAGGTAATGTGTTTTGGGACCTCCTGGGTTTTGCCGAATATGTATGGGCTAAGAGAAAGTGAGTTACTTATTTTCTTACCAGTGATACTGTAGATTTGGAATCCATGAACATCTTTTCTGCCAGTTTAGCGTCGTGCCCGTAAACATCGTCACGGAAGTTTAGCAGTCCTTCGCTATCCACCCACGCTGTGAAATACCCGATGAACACGGGGACGGGTTTGGTCAGCGTCACGTATCTTTCCTTGCCGGCATCCATTGCCTGGCGGATCTTTTCGGTTGTCCAGCTTTTGTCATTCCTCAATAGAAATTCTGCCAGTTTACGTGGTTCACCCAGCCTGATACATCCATGGCTGAAAGCCCGGTTGGTTTCACCAAACAAACTTTTTGCAGGAGTATCATGAAGATAAATGTTGTAGCTGTTGGGAAAAAGGAACTTGACTTTTCCCAGCGAGTTGTTGGGGCCGGGCTTCTGCCTTACATTAGGCAGTTTGCCTGAATAACCGGTGATCTCCATATTGTGTCCGGCTATATAATTTTTGTTCCTTTGGATGCCTGGTAAGATCTCGTTTTTTACAATGCTGGGGGGTACGTTCCAGTAGGGACTAAATACAACATATTTCAGGTCACCGTTAAAGATCACCGTATTATGTTGAAGTGAGCCGACAACGACATTCATCGAAAAGGATAATTTTCCCTGTTCATACACATGCAATTTAAATTGTGGGATGTTCACGAGCAGGTAATCAGAGTTTACTTCTGCTGGTACCCACCGGAACCGCTCAAGATTTATCAGCATCTGGCGGATCCGGAAGTCGATGGATTGGTTCATTTCACGGAGGGTTGCGCCGCCCACGACTCCATCTTCCTTCATGCCGTATCGTTTCTGCATCCTCTTAACGGCAGACTCTAACGAGTCAGTAAAAAGATTGCTGGTGTCGGCAGAGACAAAATCACCGGTCTTGTATAACCGCTTTTTTATCATTCTTATGGCTTCCGCGGTATCACCTTTTACAAATTTTTTCTGCGATCCGGAAACGGGGGCCCATCCACCTTCTTTTTGAATTGATGAATACCTGATCAATTCTTTTTTCAGCATTTTATACTGGCGGTTTACGGGTTCATATACATCAACACCTGCTGCAGCAGGTTTCAGTACTGAATCCAGCAAACCTACCATATCAAGTTTTTTTCGTGGAATGAACCACTTAAGATCTGCGGTATTAAGTTTTTTATCACCCAGGTATGCCCTTTGCGCATAAGTAAAAAACTGTGACGTCAATAAAAGTTCAGTATTGAGCATTTCTGCAGGCGTAAGTCTGTAGGTACTGTCACTGCTATTCAGCGTATCGATGATTTGTTGAAGATGGGCATTGTAAAGACTGCTGTCACGGCTATAACCTATGTAATCATTCTGGAGGTTCAGAAAATGGTTTGCATGCTCAGCTTCGCCGTCACCTGAGAACCAGGCATATTGATAGTTTCTCGAGTTGTAAAAACTCCTGAAATGATTGGCAAGAGAGTCATCATATTTATTTGTTGCAATAAATGCCTCAAGCTTTGTGCTATCCAGAAAAAGTTCATTGTAAGCGTTAACCGCTGTAATGGTGGTATCCCGTTTTTCAACGACTGGAGTGTTTGTTTGGTTTTGACAAGAGACTGATAGAAAGGAGGATATCGCAACCAGGAAAATAATGCTTCTCATTGATGTATGATAAATTGACGGTTATTAATTTTTACGCGGGAATTTTCAGCCTCCCTTTCGTATATATCCTATAACGATAATTACTCTTTGGCACGGCTCATGCATATAAAGGTAAAACCAACCTTATGAAAAAAACAATCGCGTTGAACCTGTTGTTGATTTTCGCATGTTGTCTGCTGATTATTTTAGTGGCATTCATATCGTTCTAGTCAACATTCAGGTCCGGCCTCCGTTCATTCGTCCTGATAACTGACTGTTCATTCCTCCATTCATCGATCTTTTTTGGGTCGCCACTTAACAGGATATCAGGAACCTTCCAATCACGGAACACAGCGGGTCTTGTATAGACCGGGGGAGCCAGTAAATTGTCCTGGAACGAATCCATCAGGGCAGAGGTCTCATCATTTAAAACGCCAGGTAGTAGCCTGCCAACGGCGTCTACAACCACAGCGGCAGCGAGCTCTCCACCACTAAGCACATAATCACCTATCGAAATTTCCCTCGTAACAAAATGTTGACGGATCCGCTCATCGATACCCTTATAGTGACCACAGATGATAAGGAGGTTTTTTTTCATCGACAACTGGTTCGCGATTCCCTGGTTGAATCGTTCACCATCAGGCGTCATATAGATGATCTCGTCAAACACCGCCTCTTTGGATAAGCTTTCAATGGCGTTAGCGAGGGGCTCGGGCATCATAACCATACCAGCCCCACCTCCAAACTGGTAATCATCAACCTGGCCATATTTGTTTACCGCCCATTTTCTCAGCGGATGAAGATTTATCTCGAGCAGGCCTTTCTCACGTGCCCGGCTTATTATGGAATGGGCGAAGGGACTTTCAAGCAATTCAGGCAATACCGTGATGATGTCAATTCTCATAATAGCAAATCTTTGAGATTTTCCTGTTGCGAAGATAAGATTATGCGAATTGCCCTGTTAAGCGGCGATAGGAATTCATGCGATTGAGCCAATATGGTCTCTTCCAGGGTTCTTTGAATGAAAAAATCCTGGCGGGTAAGAATGACTGTTTGTGAAGCCGGCGCCCTTACAACATACCCCGAGGTGTACGGGACCGTGTTAAATCTAATCTAATACTGTAACTACCATAGTTATCGTAACCTAATTATCCTCATTTTGGGTTCAAACCGGCTGACTTGATTAAACCTTTACTCCTCTTCTTCATCCTGTTTTCCATCTGCCAGTCCAGCCTGGGCCAGACATTTAAGGTGTCTGGTAAGGTTACCAATGCCTCTCTCGAGCCGCTGGGTTATGTAAGTGTTGCCATAAAGGGCTTAAAGACCGGAACAACCACCAGGCTCGACGGTTCCTATGAATTACAACTGCCAGAGGACCGATATGAACTTGTATTTACCATGATCGGTTACAAACAACAGGTGATTGAACTGGTTGTCCGGAACAATGATGTAAAACAAAATGTGATACTGGAAAGCTCTGGCAATGAATTAAAAGAGGTAGAAGTTAAGGCTGTAAAACGCGACCGGGCGGAAGAAATAATCAGGAATGTTATCAGGAATAAAGAAAAGCTGCTGGCCACTTCCAACTCATATTCAACAGATCTGTATATCCGTGCCACGCAGGAAAATGATGTGATCAGCAAAAAGAAAAAGAAAGCACCGGTTGATACATCGACCCTGGAACTTCAGCGTATGAGCATGGCCGAAGTAACGCTTAAACTTGACTATGAATACCCGGACAGGATCAAAGAAACCAGGACGGGGGTTAACGTTCGCGGGAATTCAGAGAGCTTATTTTATCTCACCGCAACGGATGGAGAGTTCAATTTCTACAGGAATCTTATCAAAGTTCGGGGCCTCTCTGTGATGCCTTTTTTATCGCCGATAAGTTACAGCGGACTGGTAGGTTACCGGTTCAAAACAATATCAATTCGGAAACAAGGCAACAATAAAGTGTACACGATCCGCATCAGTCCCATCAAACTTGGAAATGCCCTCGTTGAAGGTGAAGTAGAGGTGCTCGACAGTTCGTGGGTTTTGCTAAAGACTCATTTTGAGTTCCCCAGGTTCCATATGCCTGAATATGATTATTTCTCGGTTGATCAGCAATATGAATTGATAGATGGCAGGAGCTGGATGGTCACAAGACAGGAGTTTTCTTATGCCGCAAAATCGGGCAAAAGGAAAATGAGTGGCAGAACTCTTGTCCAGTTCCGGAACTTCCGGATGAATCCCGGCTTTCCACCTAAACATTTCGGAAACGAAGTAAGTGCCACTTTGCAGAAGGCGTATGAACGGGATACCAGCTTCTGGTCACAGTCAAGAACAGAACCCCTGACGGAAAAGGAAATACGATTTGTCCGTTACAAAGACAGTGTTTACAACGCTCAACACACAAAGGCATATCTTGATTCCGTCGACGCCGTATTTAATAAAGTCACCTGGAAAAAAATTCTGGTCTTCGGACAGGGGATCCATAGCCGGGAAAAAGAACGGACCATCTACATCGGCCCGTTGGTTTCCATGTATGAACCGATCGGGTTCGGCGGCCACCGGATTGGCGTTAATGGGAACTATATAAGAACTTTCAAATCGAGAAAGAATGTATCCGTCTGGGGCCACATGAGTTATGGATTCAGGAACCAGGACATAAAAGGTAATGTTACCCTGACGCGTATGTACAATCCTTTCAACAGGGGCTATTACAAACTAAGTGTGGGACGGGAGTTTGGGTCCGTGTTCCCCGGTGATGCATGGATCAACCAGATAAAAAGGAGCAATGTATATGAGCATGATCATTTCAGTGTGGCCCATGGCCTGGAGCTCGTGAATGGTTTGTTTCTTCATAATGAGTTGCAGTATGCGATGCGCAGATCTGCAGCACATTACAAAACGAACAGTAAATGGGACTCACTTACGGTAGAAGTTCTGCCGGATAACCAGGCTCCTGCTTTCGAGCCGTACAATTCTTTCTTTAATAATGTTACCCTGGAATATACGCCCGCTCAACGATACATCAGGGAGCCAAAAGAAAAGGTGATCCTTGGTTCAAAGTGGCCGACCATTTATGTCACGTGGCGAAAGGGTATTCCCGGCGTTATGGAAAGCGTAAATGATTTTGATTATACCGAGTTTGGTATCCGTCAACAGCTTAAACTTGGACTGGCAGGCATTTCCAATTATACTTTTTTTACCGGATCCTTTCATACAATGAAGGATTTGCGTGAAGTGGATTATAAGTATATGCGACGTGGTGATCCATTCCTGTTCACAAATCCCACTGCGAGTTTCCAGGCTCTTGATTCAACATTTCCCGCCTTTAAGAGATTTTACGAGGGGCATTACCTGCATCATTTCAATGGCGCCATCCTCAACAAAATTCCCCTGTTGAAAAAGTTAAACCTGATGGAAGTCGCCGGTGGGGGAATTTTATACCTGCCGGAACGTAATCTTCAATACATCGAAGGTTTTGTCGGGGTGGAAAAAGTGTTGAAGTTGTGGACAGAGAGATACAAGGTTGGGATCTATGTAGTGGGCTCCCTGGCCAACCAGTTCAAAAACCCAATACAGTTCAAGATCGCGATCGAGCATTTCAACAAGCGAAAAAATAGCTGGTATTAGCGCGCTCTAATCATCATCCATAAATCCATCCAGTTCACGTCGTTCTTTTTTAGTTGGTCTTCCCACCTTACTCTGTCGTTTGCCGGTATGAAAACTGGACGCGAGATATTGAACACGCTTGATCTCTTCTTCAGGGGTGATATCGAGATAATATTTTAGTGACTCTGTATATTGCACACGGTTGTGAAGCAGTTCGGTCACTTTGATCTTCCACTTTTTTGCTTCTGTTTTTACTTCATATTCATCGCCTACGTTCACGGTTTTGGCAGGCTTAACAGATGCGCCATTCAGTTTGACTTTACCCTGGTCACAAGCTTCGGAAGCCAGTGAACGCGTTTTAAAAAGGCGTATGGCCCAGAGATACTTATCAATTCTTAATTTATCGGGAGTCGCCACGTTATGGAGTTATGAGTTATGAGTGATGAGTGATGAGTGATGAGTTAGTGAAGAGTTAATCAGTGATGAGTGATATGACGTAATTTATCTCATAATTCTATCACTCATAACTAACTCATCACTCATCACTCATCACTCATAACTCTGAAAAGTATTTATGGAAGTACGGTATAGTCTCAATGCCTTTATAATAGTTTTCAAGATTGAACTTTTCATTCGGAGAATGAAGGTTATCACTATCCAATCCAAAACCCATAAACACGATTTTTATGCCAAGTTCTTTTTCAAATAATGAGCAGATGGGAATGCTGCCTCCGCCACGGACCGGGATTGGTTTTTTGTTGAAGGTGGCTTCGATAGCTTTCGCCGCAGCCTGGTAAGCCTTTGAATCAACCGGTGTCATATATGGTTCACCACCGTGATGTTCTTCAGCCTTCACCTTAACGCCTTTGGGAGCTATTTCGGTAAAATACTTTATCAATTTCTCCGTGATAACTTTTGAGGACTGATTGGGAACAAGTCTTGCAGAAATCTTTGCATAGGCCCTGGAAGGCAACACGGTTTTTGCTCCTTCGCCTGTATAGCCGCCCCAGATACCATTCACTTCGAGCGTCGGGCGGATACCGGTTCTTTCATTGGTAGTAAACCCTTTTTCACCCCAGAGACTGTCGATGCCAAGATCGGCTTTGTATTCGGCCTCACTGAAAGGTGCCTGCGCCATCAGCTTTCTTTCTTCTTCGCCAGGTATCACCACATCATCATAGAAACCCGGAATAGTGATATGATTATTTTCATCGTGACACGAAGCAATCATTTTCGCGAGCATGGTAACAGGATTTGCTACGGCACCTCCGTACACACCACTATGAAGATCGCGGTTCGGACCAGTCACTTCAACCTCGATATAGCTCAGTCCCCTGACACCGATATCGATCGAGGGCGTGTCAAGAGATATCATGGCAGTATCGCTGATCAATACCACATCGGCTTTGAGCAATTCCCTATTCGCAGATACGAATTTTGCCAGGTTTGGTGAACCAATCTCTTCTTCACCTTCGATCAGGAATTTGACATTGGTCGGGAGCGAGTTGGTCTGAACCATTATTTCCAATGCCTTCACATGCATGTAGAACTGGCCTTTATCATCACAGGCTCCGCGCGCGTAGATTTTACCGTCTTTGATTACTGGTTCAAAAGGTCCGCTGTGCCATAGTTCCAACGGATCAGCCGGCTGCACATCATAATGACCATAAACCAGAACAGTAGGTTTGGCGGGATCAATTATTTTCTCACCATACACCAGTGGATGTCCGGCGGTTTGATATATTTCTACTTTGTCGGCACCGGCTGCAAGTATTTGCTTTTTTACTGCTTCGGCGCACGTGGCCATATCCGGCTTGTTTTCGCTACGTGCGCTAACACTCGGAATCCTGAGCAGATCCAATAATTCCTGCAGAAAACGATCCTTATTTTTTTCCTGGTATTCTTTCCAATCTTGCATTTTTGCCATTTGAGTTGAATGCCGGTCAGGCATAATAATGGCGCAAAAATACAGAAACTGACTATAGCAGCCTCAGATTGCCACGCTTGTGCCAGCGGGTGATCTCAGATAAAGACCAGGCGCATGAATGGTGATCAGAAATTGCCGTAAAGGATCAGGAAGAAAATGCGAATGAAAGTCCGCTCATGATTGCGATAATCAGGAGGATGATGAGAACGATTGTTCTTTCCATGTTGAGCAGCTTATAGCTTGAATTTTTCATAACTGAATGTTTCAAATGTAAAGCCATAATGCAGGTTCCAGGTATCAGAATGATTTAGAGGACGTTTTTTTGAGTATCCAGCGGTTTATCAGATACGGACTGCAAGCACAGATTAACTGGTTATGGCCTGAAATGATTTTAAACATTAAAACGGATCAGGGCTAAAACAGTTATCAGTTATGGTTTTTCTATTGTTAAGGGTTTTTATTTAGGTTAATGTATTTTTTGATCCGGGGTGTATATTTCGGAATGTAGTTTCTATTCAAATTCCGGTCCAATTTTTTTGGATTACCGGTTCTCCTCCGAATTCACCTTGTTTGCATCCGACAACTGATGTTTCTTGTCGGAAATCATGTTCTCCAATGTCCATGCAAACTTTTCCTTAAACGGCCTTTTCCTGACGGGGCAGTCCGGTTTAGTACAAATACTACAGGAAAAATCAAGGCATGGGTCTGTATGTACGAACAGTTCAAGTGTGTCACCGAATTCTGTTCTGATCAGCTCACGCAGTATATCTACTTCATTATGAGCTTCCAGGACGTTCAGGTACCACGGAACCGTAAGGTGGCAATCGACGTGCAGCTGACCACCGTATTTGATTACCCTCAGGTTATGAAGATCGATCCAGTTGTGTCTACGATTATTGTTCAATATCCGTACCATTTTTGAAAGCAACTCCCTGTCGGCTTCGTCCATGATACCGGCAATGGATGAGCGCATTATTTTGTAACCAGTGTAGATAATGAAAATGGCAAATAACATTGCCACAACACTATCCAGCCAGACATAACCGGTGAACAAGATAAGTCCAAGCCCCAGGATCAGGGCCAGGGTAGAATATGCATCCGTTTTAAGGTGTTGACCACTGGCCAACAAGGCGAGGGAATTATTTTTTCTGCCGTTCCTGACACTAATGAGGCCGACAACATAGTTGATCACAGCGGTTATTGCCACCAGACCGATACCCTTGTCGAGAGCGTGAATAGCTTTTGGTCTGAGAAGGTTTATTGAAGATTCATAAATAATAATACCACCGGCAATAATGATCAGGGTTCCTTCGATCGCGGCAGAAAGGAACTCTGCCTTTCCATGGCCATATGGATGGTTAGTGTCCCTGGGTTTTGCCGCTACAAACAGACTGTATAAGCCTATTGCACCGGCGATAACATTAACGGTGCTTTCCAACGCATCAGTGAGTACCGCAACGGAGCGGGTCAGAAAATATGCGTAGAGCTTGACTGCAAAAAGAACTATGGCGATAGCAAACACCCATTTTTGCACCCGGAGATTTTCTGATTGCGGTCCTGCCATGTCGATTAAATGATAAACCTAAAACAAAAACGGTGAATCACAGCAGTGATTCACCGTCAGCACTAATTATCTAAGAACCTAAGCTTCTTCAAATCTTTTCTGCACTGAAGACCAGTCAACTACTTTCCACCAGTTTTCAATATATTCAGGTCGCCTGTTCTGATATTTTAAATAGTAAGCATGTTCCCATACATCAAGTCCCAGCAATGGCTTTCCTTTCAATTCCGACACATCCATAAGTGGATTGTCCTGGTTCGCAGTTGAACCAATAACCAATTTCTTTCCGGCGCCTACTACCAGCCATGCCCAACCGCTTCCAAACCTGGTCTTCCCGGCTTCGCTGAACTGTGTTTTAAAAGCATCAAAAGAACTGAAGTCCTTTTCAATGGCAGCAAGCAGTTTTCCTGATGGCTTGCCCTCGCCTTTAGGTGAAAGTGACTTCCAGAACAATTCGTGATTGTAATGCCCGCCGCCGTTATTCCTGACTTTCGCTGAATATTTGGAAACATTTTTCAATACATCCTCGAGAGGTTTGTTGGTATCTATTTTTTCTGCTTGTGCTGCTTCTTTCAGAGTCTTTGAGTAGGTGGCAGCATGTTTTGAATAATGGATCTCCATTGTCATCGCGTCGATCGCGGCTTCCAGTGCATTGTATGCGTATGGAAGCGGAGTTTGATCAAAGCCTGTCTTCGAAGCGTTCCGGGAATCCAACACCCGGGTATCAGTATCCCTGTTACCTGCAAAGAGGGCCTCCGGCATTATTGCTGCTGAGCCTATCGCGAGGGCTGAATTGCGGATAAATTTCCTGCGCGAGTTATCATTGTTAACTGCCATATAAGATGATTTAATTTTGAATACTGGTTTGTGTCAGTTCTTTTTTATCTGCTTTTTTTCCAACTAGTTTTTGTATAGCCGGAATAAATTTTTTAAATACCCTGTAATAAAACTCCTTGTTCAAAAGCTGCGAATCATTTCTTGCCTTGTAAATAAGGAAGAGTCCGACGGGCAGTAACACAGCTGCCGCCATCCAGATTCCTACCACCGGCTGTAACACATCCTGTTTCACAAATTTTCTCCCGAAATTATTCAGCAGGAAAAATATCACGAAGAATATCACCGCAAATACTACCGGGGTCCCGATCCCGCCTTTCCGGACAATTGAACCTAATGGTGCTCCAATCAAGAAAAGGACCAGCACGGCAGCCGCCATCGAAAACTTGGAATGCCACTCAATCAGGTATAAGCGGAGTTCCGTACGGCGGGCAGCGTACTCGGCTGCTGCAAGATCGAGGTTGCTTTTGATCAGGTTAACTTGTCCGGCACTGCTTTCCAATACCTCCCTTTTGGCAGAGTCGGGCAGAATATCATAAAAAGTTTTGGCCTTTACGGGCGGAACTTTTACGTCTTTCCAGCCGGTATCCAGGTATTTCATGAAGTTCATATAGGCAGCCAGGTCGGTTCTTTTGGTGTAGTCGTAGCCAACTTTAGTCACCTTTTCGAGGGAATCTATAAAGGTGTTTAACTGGGTAACACTAAGCATCTCATACCTTCCCTTATACGTACTGTCTGGTGTCAGGTTCAGTGCAAAGGAACTCATGTCCAGCACCTTCTTATATTCTTTAAAACCAAGGCGGATGTATTTTGTGGTTGTATCCGCACGCTGGCCATCCTCCTGGTACCACCATCCGTCTTTGAGCGTAAATTCCAGGAATTGCTTGTCTGCAGAAATTTTCATTATGCCTTTCTCGGCCACGATAAAATTGTCCTGCATGCCACCAATGTTCTCGTAGATGATGACATTTTGTAAGGTGGAGTCGTCTTTTTCTTTTTTTCCGACCTTGATGGCATAGTTGGGGATTGTTTTGTAGAAAACGCCCTCTTTGAGATCAAAAGCGGGCTTGGAATTTACAAGGTCGGTATGTAGCGTCCGCATTTTCAGGTTCGCCACAGGCATTACATAGTTATTAAAAAGGAAGGAAAGCCCGGAAAGTAAGATCGCAACCACAAGCAGGGGCCTCATAAATCTCACCAGCCCGATACCGGCCGATTTGATGGCAACCAGTTCAAAGGTTTCACCAAGATTACCGAAAGTCATGATGGAGGAAAGCAATACTGCCAGTGGCAGGGCGAGAGGTACCAGGGTGGCACTCAGGTAAAGGATAAGGCGGAGTATCATAAATCCGCTGATATCTTTCCCTACAAAATCATCGATCCATAACCAGAAGAACTGAAGGATCAGTACGAACAGCGTGATAAAAAAGGTAGCAATAAACGGCCCGATAAAAGATTTGACTACCAGTATATCGAGTTTTTTAATCAAAATGAAAATTTATAAATCGTTTTGCAAGCCTGGCCGTTTTACGGATACAGTAACTTTACCTTAATGATGAATTTGTCAAATTTACAGCTTTCAGCAGAGGAATCTGCAATGGTCCAGAACAGTCATTGGCTTTTAACAAAGAATATCATCATGCAAAAGGCTTACCTGCTCTTTGGCGAAGCTGCCTCAGGTTTACAGGCAATGCTGGCGGCGGGTAACGGGTGGCAGGAAGACTTATCGACGCCCTCGCCTAAGATCGCAAGGGGCGAAAATTACAAGGGTTTGCCATATGTTATGCTGGATTACCCAAGGCATTTTGGCAAGGATAATATTTTTGCTTTCAGAACAATGTTCTGGTGGGGTAATTTCCTGAGTTTTACCTGGCACCTGAAGGGAACCTATGCTGCCCGTTACCGCCGGGGCATAATACAACACCATCAAAGACTATCCGAAGCCGGCTTTCATATATGTATAAACGAAGATGAATGGCAGCATGATTTCGATCCAGACAATTATTACCCGATACCTGATCTTTCCACGGAAGCGCTTGAAATGTTGTTGGACAGCAAATCTTTCACGAAGCTCGCGATAAAGATACCACTGGATCAATGGAATAATGCCAACGAAGCGCTTATGAAGAATTATCTGTTAATCCTGGAGTTGGTGAAAATCAGTTCCCAAGACGGTGAAAGAGATCCTTTACCTGGTAATCCCAAAGCTGGGTTTGATCTTTAATTTCTGCTTTCTCTGCAAAATCCTTTATAATAAGAATAGTAAGATTGGTAACCTCTGATTTTTCAATGCGGAATTCAAAGTATTCTTCTTTCGGAGCATGGCTCCAGTGATACCTGACAAATTTGTCAAGCTCCCTGTCTATTTGTTCAGCCTTGTCAACAGTTCCGTTCCATGAAAAACTAAAAATATTATCGCGTTCATCAACTTTATCTGCAAACCACTCCTGCATGCCGGCGGGAGTGCTCAGGAATTCATATAATATAGAAGGAGAACATCTGACCGGGAACTCCAAAGTGAATAATTGTTTTTTGCTCATCTAATCCGTATTGATACATTTTATTAAGTCCTACCATGCAATAATAGAGAAATAATACTACGATCAAAATTTTTTTGTTTTAGCTATTCCCCGGTTTTTTGACAGACATATTAGCTTTATATGTTGTGTATCACTCCATTATGTATTGATTCTTTGATTAAGCCTTAAAAAACGGGGAAATAAAAGTGTAACAGGGGGGAATAAAAGTGTAACAATGCGAAAAAGATAAATAACGCTGCCAGATAAGAAAATTACCGTTCTCACGTTTTTATAACAATCTGTACAAAACCCGGTCCTTAAACCTTTTAAACTACCCTGCCCCATGAGTATGCGTCAACTCAAGATCACGAAGTCCATTACTAATCGTGAATCTCAGAGCCTTGAAAAGTACCTGCAGGAAATCGGAAAAGTTGAACTGATCACCCCGGAAGAAGAAGTTCGTTTAGCAGCGAAAATCAAACAAGGTGATCAATCCGCCCTGGATAAACTTACAAAAGCGAACTTAAGATTCGTTGTTTCCGTAGCCAAGCAGTACCAGAATCAAGGATTATCCCTGCCGGACCTTATCAACGAGGGAAATCTCGGTCTTATCAAAGCCGCCCAACGTTTTGATGAAACAAGGGGTTTCAAATTTATCTCTTATGCTGTGTGGTGGATCCGTCAAAGCATTTTGCAGGCGCTTGCTGAACAATCAAGAATTGTGAGGCTCCCGCTGAATAAAGTTGGCCTCACCAATAAAGTCCAAAAGGCATTTTCTCAGCTTGAACAGGAGTTCGAACGTGAACCCTCACCCGAAGAACTTGCAGAGTTACTTGGACTCGAAACAGAAGAAGTATCCGCAACACTTGGCATCGGTGCAAGACATATCAGTATGGACACACCTCTGTCGGAAGGAGAAGATAGCACGCTGGTGGATGTGATGGAAAACAAAAATGCAGATCGTGCCGAAACCAATATGGAACATAACGAATCTCTTAAACAGGAGATCGAAAGAACTATGCGTGTACTTACCGAACGCCAGAAAGAAGTGATCTGTTATTTCTTTGGTCTTGGAGTGGATCACCCCATGAGCCTGGAAGATATTGGTGACAAGTTTAATCTTACGCGTGAGCGGGTCAGGCAAATCAAAGACAAGGCGATCACAAAGCTGCGGACCAATTCGCGCACTGTTGAGTTGAAGGGCTATCTTGGATAAATTGTTGATTAAAACTTAATCTATCGATAAATATATACTTACTTTTTTTTGAAGTTTATTCAGAGGTTGATTTTTCATAAGAATGATCAACCTCTTTTTTTGGTTTGATGTGCTCCTGTCCAATCAGTCCATTTTTTCTTCAATTCGATTTTTCAATTACTTGGCCCGCACCTTGGGCCCTCGCTCGTCTTTCAATGATATGCTGCGATTAGCTTGCCGGATTTCAGCAGCATTATAATGCGTCAGTTTTTTGGTCGCTTCTTTGCTCCGTGGGGAGCAGGTTGTTGTTTTTTGGGGCTGTTTTCCCTGGCTTAATAAGTTTGCTAATGTCATACCGGCTTTTGTCTCCGATCGGCATTGGGGTCCTGATCGGCTTTGTTGAGCAGCTCGATGTGCTAGCTATTCCCGGGCCACGATCGGCTTTTGTAACTCCGAGCAGGGAAAGAAGGCCCCCACCTTCGCTGGGGGCAAGCCCCAAAAAACAACAACCTGTCTCCCCACTCGTTCATCCACTTGGGGGATATGCAACTAGTGATAACAAATTATTAGTACCCTGATAATGCGGAATGATACAAGATCATGCTGACGCACAAAAAGAGCTCTATACGAAATAGTGAATTCATATAGCAAATCATCCCTGAGAAGAGTAATGAACAACAAGCATATCGCTAATGACTCTATTTGACCCCTAATGACATTATTGATTTATTCAGCGGTGAACATGCCGCTCACAATGTAGCTGCTGATAACGTAGTTGCTCTTAACGCCCGACCGATTATCTTAAACCGGATTACCTGGTTAAGGATAATGCTGAAAATTGCAGTACCTGCAAGCATTACTCCTCAAGTGCTGTACTATAAAGTCGTGGTAAATAATATATTGCTTACAACAATGATTGCCCAATCTCTGCAATGAATGCAAGGCGACAAATAAAGTGCTGATCGCATAGACCCCCCAAAGAGAACGACAGTTGGAACGAAGGAGGATGGGCTGAGGTGGGCGGATTGGACACCTCCGATTCCTCCCGAACAGTCGGGACTGGCAATATCAACCTGGTCAGCGGGAGGAATCACAGTGGCCAATCCGCCCACCTCAGGCCCATCCGGCGCCGTGAGGTACCAAGTGAACGCTCCCGCACGTGCGGGACAAAATCATCATCTAATGAAAAAGCCAACCAATGCCGTGTTTTGGATACAACTTGAACAGACCATTATTTAATGTAAATTTGCCGTCCGAAATTGATAATAATATGTTTGAAAATCTCACCGACCGGCTCGACACCGCCTTTAAGCAGATCAAGGGAGAGGGCCGTATTACGGAACTTAATATAGCAGCAACTCTTAAGGAAATCCGTCGCGCGCTGGTTGATGCGGATGTCAATTACAAGATAGCCAAGGACTTCACCGATACCGTGAAAGAAAAGGCTATGGGCGAAAAGGTAATTAATGCCGTTAGCCCCGGCCAGCTCATGGTCAAGATCGTCAAAGACGAATTGGTAAACCTGATGGGTGGATCCGAAGCGGAGTTTGTGACCAAAGGCAACCCGGCTGTAATATTGATCGCAGGTCTCCAGGGTTCGGGTAAAACCACATTCAGTGCCAAACTGGTAAACTATCTCAAAACCAGGAAAGGGCTATCACCCTTGTTGGTAGCTGGCGACGTCTACCGGCCGGCAGCGATTGAGCAGTTGAAAGTGCTGGGTGAACAGGTTAAAGTTGATGTGTATAGCGAACCGGACAACAAGAACCCGGTGGAAATCGCATTAAATGCTATCCGCGAAGCAAAAAGCAAGAACAAGAACATCGTTATAATAGATACTGCCGGCCGCCTTGCAGTGGATGAGGTGATGATGAAAGAGGTGGCGGATATAAAAGCTGCGGTGAATCCCACCGAAATCCTGTTCGTCGTTGACTCAATGACAGGCCAGGATGCAGTGAATACGGCCAAAACCTTCAATGATCGCCTTAATTTTACGGGAGTCGTGCTTACCAAGCTCGACGGTGATACCAGGGGTGGAGCGGCTTTATCAATCAAGTACACGGTAGAGAAACCGATCAAGTTCGTCAGTAGCGGGGAAAAAATGGACACGCTGGACGTCTTTTATCCCGAAAGGCTGGCTCAGCGGATCCTGGGTATGGGTGATATCACCACCCTCGTAGAAAAGGCGCAGGAACAATTTGATGAGGAGCAGGCCAAAAAGCTGGAGAAAAAGATCCGTAAAAACCAATTTGATTTCCACGATTTTAAGCAACAGCTGGAGCAGATCAAAAAAATGGGGAATATTAAGGATCTGTTAGGGATGATCCCCGGCGTTGGCAAAGCGGTAAAAGATATAGATATTAGCGATGATTCATTCAAGGGTATCGAGGCCATGATCAACTCGATGACACCTGAGGAGAGATCAAACCCTGATCTGATCGATATGAGCAGGAAAAAACGAATTGCAAAGGGAAGCGGGAAGGATCTGAATGAGTTGAATGCGTTCCTCAAACAATTCGAACAGATGAAGCAAATGATGAAGATGATGAACAAGATGCCGATGGGAGGAAAACTGGGAATGGGAAGACGTTAAAGGGCCTGATTATTGATTAATCAATGTGTGGAACCATGTTCGTAACTCACTAACAGATTGATCAAAAGGTTAGATAATGTCAAAATTTTTCGCATTCTCTTTAAAAAATAACTTTTCTAGATTTGTTTTGATAAATTTGGTAAAACCAGTTGGATCGCTACCTTTGCAATCCTTGAAATGAAACCCTAATTATTCACGCATTTAAATTTCTATTTAAAATGCCAGTTAAAATCAGACTGCAACGCCACGGGTCTAAAAAAAGACCATTCTACTTCATAGTAGTCGCCGATGCCCGTGCACCAAGAGATGGTAAATTCATCCAGAAAATCGGTACGTACAATCCACTTACAGTTCCTGCTTCTGTTCAGCTCGATCGTCAGAGAGCCCTGGACTGGCTGCATAAAGGTGCTCAACCCACCGATACAGTTCGCAGGATTCTATCTTTCAAAGGCGTGTTATACCTGAAGCACCTTTTACGCGGTGTGGGATTGGGTTTGTTTGATGAAGCTGCTGCAATGGAGAAATTCCAGAAGTGGCATTCAGAACACGAAGCTAGTCTTAAGACCCGCCAGGATGCACATCAGAAAGACAGACGCGGTAGAAGAGATGGCGCACCAGCAAGAAGAACAAGAAGCGAAGAATCTTAATATTTTCTATTAGTAATAGTCAATCGTTAACAGATCTTAGATTGTATTGAATATCTGGTACCGGGTGGAGTCATAAATTGAAGTCGCCCGGTGTCAGTTATTCAATACTTTTTTTATGGGTCCCGTTACCGCATCAGTGAGTATTTGATTGATTCATTGGAGATCTATCATGAATTATTGTAGTATAGGAAGATTCGTAGCGACTTTTGGAGTCGGAGGAGAACTCATCCTTCAGCATCACCTGGGCAAGAAATCCTCGTTGAAAGGTCTCGAAACCATTTTTATAGAGGCCGCCAAAGATGAAATGCTTCCCTATTTTCTTCAGTCGACACGCGTCAAAACGGATGATGAGATTTATGTCAAACTCGAAGATGTAGATACAAAAGAGGCCGCCCGGCCTTTCGTAAGAAAAGAGATTTGGCTCGAAGAATCGGAATTTCAAAAATATGCCGGTAAGTCTGCACCCATATCATTACTCGGCTTTCATATTATAGATAACGGCACTGATATTGGCGAAATCCTTGAAGTCATTGAACAACCTCACCAGGTGCTGTGCCGTATATCATTGGATGGCAAAGATGCCCTGATCCCGATCCACGAAGAAACACTGCAGAAACTGGACAAAAAGAAAAGACAGATCGCTGTTGAACTGCCCGATGGTCTCCTGGATATTTTCAGGAACCAGTAGTCGGTTAATAGAAATGCAGGTAGTCGGTTAACAGAAAATCCAGGTAATCACCTTAATAGAAAATCTTGGCGTAGACCAAGGTTTCCTGATCCGCTCCATACTAGTTTTGTTTTTCAAAATACACAACAATGAAAAATATCAAAACAACCGATTTACTGGACCAGCTTAAAGCTGATACAAGGCAGATCATTATGGAGACGAAGATGCTTCAACAGAATGATCCTGAACTGCTGACTACCCAGCCAGCACCAGGCAAATGGAGCATTGCTCAGATCCTTGAACATCTCAACGCTTATGGACGGTTCTACATTCCCGAAATAAGGAAGGCACTCGACAAGAGTGACGTTAAGCCCGATCCCGTTTACAACTCCGGCTGGCTGGGAAATCTTTTTACAAATTCCATGAAGCCTACCGCAGATAAAAGGGTGAAAAACAAAACTAAGGCTATGAAAGCGTACAGCCCCACAAATGAGCTCGATAGTAAGACTGTAATAGATGAATTTTTACAACAGCAACAGGATATCTTATCCCTGCTCGAGCTTGCAGGCAGCAAGAATATCGGCAAGATTCGTATCCCCACATCCCTCACCAGGTTTATCAGTATGCAGCTTGGCGATACGTTCCGCTTTGTCATCGCCCACAATCAAAGGCATTTCATACAATGTGCAAACACTATCAACGCCGTGAAATCTGCTCCTGTTCACTTTGCATGAACATTGGCTGATAATGCTAATGCCTGCCTGGGGGAAGCATCATTCGATTCTGACTGTCGACAATAACTTACTGAAGGTACTTGGGTCGAGTCCGAGATAAGAAGCGAGATATTTGTGTGGAATGATCTGTAAGACATGCGGACTGCGTTTCAACAATGTTCTGAACTTTTCTTCAGCGGTAAAACTCATTAACTCAACCTGTCGTTCCAGCGTGCCCATCAGGGTGAAGGCGGCCGCCTTCCTTATCCATCGTTCAACATTGTGATATTTGTCCATCAGCTCATTAACCTGCTGGTAGCTGGTCCGTAACATGGACGATGCCGTAAGTGTTTCAAAAAAATATTTCGAGGGGGTCTGGGTAAGAAATGAATCTGCCACACCTGAAAATGAATATGGGTAGGTAAATACAATCGTTGCTTCCGGGTGATTTGCTTCGAGATAAAAAGCACGCTGAACACCCTCTGTAACAAAGTAAAGGTTCCTTTCTATTTCGCCCGCCGCAGTTAGTAAAGTTTTCCTTTTATAACTAACGGGGTGCCATATACGCGAGAGATCATCCCATTCACTGTCCGAAAGTGGATGAACCTTGAAGACTATCTCCTTAAGAATATCTATAGACAGTACTGAGGATTTATGGTGTTCGCTAAAATAGCTGATTTTAGATTTTGAGGGAAGAAAATGATATGACTTTTTCGAGTCGTAACTTTGGTTCATGGAGGTTCCCCGGCAAAGAATTATTGCGCATTTTGACCTGGACGCATTTTTTGTGTCGGTCGAATGCATCAATGATCCCTCACTTCGGGGTAAACCCCTGCTCGTCGGCGGGCATAGCGACCGCGGTGTGGTTGCAGCATGCAGCTACGAAGCCAGGGTATTCGGAATACATTCAGCAATGCCGATGCGCACGGCAAAAAAGCTTTGTCCTCATGCCATTGTCGTTGGCGGCAGTCGCCAGGATTATAGCCGGTACTCAAGATGGGTCACCGAGATCATCGCAGATAAGGCGCCGCTTTTTGAAAAGGCGTCTATTGACGAATTTTATCTTGACCTTACCGGGATGGACCGTTTTTTCAATCCCTACCAGTGGACGATTGCGCTGAGGCAGGAAATTATTGACAAAACGGGTTTACCGATTTCATTTGCGCTTGCATCAAATAAAATGGTGGCGAAAATCGCAACCGATGAAGCAAAGCCAAACGGTTACATTCATGTCGCCTTCGGCCGGGAGCAGGAATTTTTATCCGGTCTTCCGGTGAATAAAATTCCTGGGATTGGTGCTCAGACCCACCAGGCGCTAAGGGAGATGGGAGTGCACACTATTAAAGATCTGAGTGAACAGCCAATCGAGACGCTTGAAAAAAGACTGGGAAAATATGGTCACGAACTCTGGTTTAAATCCCGCGGAATCCACCACGGGGAAGTGGTCCCTTATCATGAGGCCAAATCAGTTTCTACGGAAAATACTTTTGAAGAAAATATCAGTGATCCCGAGCTTTTGACAAATGAGTTGGTGCGAATGACGGAAAAAGTGGCTTACGAGCTCAGGCAGGACAACAAAACCGCCGGTTGCATTGCAGTCAAAATCAGGTATCCCGACTTCGAAACCACGAGCCGCCAGGTCTCCATCCCATACACTTTTTACGATGACGAGCTGATCTCCCAGGCCAGGGAACTTTTCGCAAAACTCTGGCGGAAAGGGCAGCCTGTCCGGCTGCTGGGCGTGAGGCTAAGCGAGCTGACCAGCGAGGCTGTACAGACCAATTTGTTTGAAAACGCAGAAAAAAAGAATGAGCTTTATAAGGCGATAGATGATCTGAAGAACCGTTTTGGTAAGTATTCCATCACAAAAGCCCGCGGAAAATAATTTTTTAACACAAAAACAGTCTACCATGTTGGTAGGGAAGTGTTATATTTGATCTCCTGATTTTGGACCTTTGCAGACGAGACGCAATCGATAAAGTCAGTAACCGCTTTTCATCACGATTAAAAACAGCTTTATATGAGTTTAAGATTAGGGGACATTGCTCCCAATTTCCAGGCAAAAACAACAGCCGGAGATCTTGATTTTTACGAATTTCTTGGTAACAGTTGGGGCGTTCTTTTTTCGCATCCGGCAGATTACACGCCTGTTTGTACGACGGAACTTGGTAGAACCGCCAGTCTGCAGGAAGAATTTGCCAAAAGAAACGTAAAGGTGCTTGCTGTTAGTGTTGATCCGCTGGATAAGCATCATGGTTGGATCAAGGACATCAATGAAACTCAGAATGTTTCCGTTGGTTTCCCGATCATTGCTGATGAAGACAGGAAGGTTGCCAATCTTTATGGTATGATCCATCCTAATGCTTCAGAAACATTTACCGTTCGTTCACTGTTTGTTATTGGTCCCGATAAGAAAGTAAAGCTCACCATTACTTACCCGGCTTCAACAGGTCGTAATTTCGTGGAAGTACTGAGAGTAATAGATTCATTGCAGCTTACTGCAAACCATAGCGTAGCAACTCCTGCAGACTGGAAACATGGTGAAGATGTAATTGTGGTTCCTGCAGTTTCAACTGATGATGCCATCAAGAAATTTCCAAAGGGCGTTAAGGTCGTAAAACCCTATCTGCGTTACACTCCACAACCGGATGCTGAATAGTTTGGTATATAAATAAGTTCGTGGGCCCTGGTAAGTTACCGGGGCTTTTTTGTGAGCGATAGGTTTGTACAGGATCACCAGCGGAGAGTTAGTAATGGGTCATGAGTGAATTCGTTTTTTGATTTATAGTATTATTCCTATTTTCACTTGCAACACTTTGAAAGTAATATCAGGGGACGACTTACCACTGTCACTAACCGATCACCAAAACTAAAACCAACATCTTTATGAGATTTTTTTGGCTATTCTTCACCTGCTTTTGTGTGAGTACCTGTTTTGCACAAAAAACTATTCTTCACTGTGGCCAGTTGATTGATGTAAAAGCGGGCACGGTATTGAAAGAGATGACGATAGTTATTGAAGCAAATACCATCTCTGATGTCGTTAAGGGATATGTTACCGCTGCGAAAGGAGACAAGGTGATCGATCTTAAAAATAAAACCGTGATGCCCGGGCTCATCGACTCGCATGTACACCTGGAGGGAGAAACCAATCCAAATCAATACTTGCAAACCTATACGCAAAATCCCGCTGACTATGCTTTCCAGTCGGTTGGTTATGCATCCCGAACGCTTATGATCGGATTCACTACGGTAAGGGATCTTGGTGGCAGCGGGGTAAATGTCTCACTCAGAAATGCAATAAATAAACGATTAATCGTTGGTCCGAGAATTTATACTGCCGGAAAAACCATAGCAACTACAGGCGGGCACGCTGATCCGACAAACGGTTATCGCAAAGACCTTATGGGTGATCCTGGTCCTGCGGCTGGTGTAATTAATGGCACAGATGATGCCCGTAAAGCAGTGCGTCAGCGGTATAAAGATGGATCTGATCTCATTAAGATCACCGCTTCAGGCGGTGTCTTAAGTGTAGCCAAAAGTGGTGAGAATCCACAATTCACAGTTGAGGAACTTGCAGCGATCGTAAGTACAGCCAAAGACTATGGTTTTAAGGTAGCCGCACACTGTCATGGAGCAGAGGCAATGAAAAGAGCTGTAATGGCCGGTGTGAATTCGATTGAACATGGAACCTATATGACAGATGAGGTGATGACGCTAATGAAAGAGAAAGGTACCTGGTATGTTCCAACCATTACGGCCGGCAGGTCAGTAGGTGATTCTGCAAAAAAGCCGGGCTACTATCCTGACCTGGTAACGCCAAAGGCACTGGCCATTGGTCCTAAGATACAAGGCACTTTCGCAAAGGCTTATAAGACGGGAGTGAAAATCGCTTTCGGCACTGATGCCGGTGTTTACGCTCATGGCAAAAACTGGTTGGAGTTTGTCTATATGACCGAAGGCGGAATGCCTGCAATCGAAACAATACAATCTGCAACTGTAAGTGCTGCAGAACTACTTGGAGTCACAGATATACTTGGGTCGATAGAAAAAGGTAAACTTGCAGACATCGTAGCTGTAGATGGCGATCCCATCAAAGATATACAGGCAATGGGCCGCATGAAGTTTGTGATGAAAGACGGCATAGTTTTCAAAAACGAGC
Source organism: Flavitalea antarctica (assembly GCF_054461535.1). Taxonomy (NCBI): domain Bacteria; kingdom Pseudomonadati; phylum Bacteroidota; class Chitinophagia; order Chitinophagales; family Chitinophagaceae; genus Flavitalea; species Flavitalea antarctica. The sequence continues at coordinate 196,265 of NZ_JBTLQG010000005.1, read as the reverse complement.
AATAAACCTTTTAAGAGTTATGAGTGATGAGTTATGAATGATGAGTGCTTCAGTGATGAGTGCTTCATGATGCACTCATCACTCATCACTCATAACTATAACTCTACGACTTTCCTTTCCTCAACTGCTGTAACAACGCTCTTAAGTCTTTTGGCATTTCGGCTTCAAGCTCATAGTGGTTGCCTGCCTGGTCATTAAATATTAATTTTTGAGCATGAAGTCCAAGACGGGCGAGAATTGGCCGTTCTTCAAATTCTGACTTTGACAGCTTGAATTTTCGACGGATCGAACTTACGAGTATCGGTTGTCCATCACCGTATGTTTCATCGCAAACAATTGAGTGACCAAGATATTGCATGTGAAGCCTGATCTGGTGTGTACGTCCGGTATGGATCCTGAACTGCATCAATGAGTACTTTCCGAACTCCTCCATCACCTCATAGTCTGTTATTGAATTTTTTCCTTTCCGGTCTACGATCATGATTCCCATTTTACCTGGGTGTTGCATCATTGTTACTTCAACAGTGCCTTTCTTCTCGGCCAGGGTTCCATTCACAATGCCTGAATAGTATTTCTCAACAGTTCTGTCCTCAAAGGATTTTGAAAGGAACTGGTGCTCTTCTGCTGTCTTGGCAAATACGATGATACCGCTGGTATCACGGTCGAGGCGATGAACTGTAAAAATTTCACCGTATGCGTCTTGTAGCAATGATTTTAACGAAATATCTTTTCCTTCGCGATCAGGAATACTCAACAGGCCGGCAGGCTTGTTAAGGACAATAAACTGATCTGTTTCTTTGATGATATTCAATAGTGTTTTCAAGCTCGTAGTAAGAAAATGGTAAGAGAATGTTAGTCAATAAAAATGGATGAACCAACTGCAAACAGATGATGGATCAGCGAACGGGCTTCATGTCCGGTTTTTTAGTATAAGAGGCGTTCAGGAATTTAAGCAGGCGCACTTCCTTCTCGGCCAGGAATCGCCATTTACCGCGCTCTACATTTTTCTTAGTGAGATTTGCATACATCACCCGGTCAAGGTTTCTGACATCGTAACCAACATGCTCAAATATTCTCCTGACGATGCGGTTTTTACCGCTATGGATCTCAATACCGATAATACTTTTGTCTGTACTGTCTGCATAAGCCAATACATCCGGAGCTACAAATCCATCTTCAAGCTGCACACCTGCTACAATTTTGTCAAAGTCTTTTTTCAGTAATGGCTTGTCAAGTCTTACTTCATAGATCTTTTTTACTTCATAGCTTGGATGTGATAGCTTTTGGGCCAGCTCTCCATCGTTGGTGAGGAGCAGCACACCCGTAGTATTTCTATCAAGCCGGCCTATAGGATAAACCCTTTCCGTAGTAGCGGTCTTGATAATATCCATAACCGTCTTTCTTCCTTCGGGGTCTTCCGTTGTTGTCAGGAAGTCCTTGGGTTTATTCAGTAAAATATACACGAAGTTCCTTGTCGCAACAACCTGTTTGCCATGAACCTTCACTTCATCTTTTATAGTAACCTTAAAGCCGGGTTCAAGCACCTCTTTTCCATTGACCATCACTTTGCCTGATTTAACCAGGTCAGCAGCATCTCTTCTTGAACAAACGCCGGCATGTGCGATAAACTTGTTTAAGGGCATTACTCCTTCTTTGTAAGCTTCTGCTTTTGCAGGAACGGCTACTGCTTTGGATGGAGCAGGTATTTTTGAACCATCCGGATTTTTCAGAGCCGGCTTTGCAGCTGCGCCGGTTAATGCGATGGAAACTTTTGGTGTTTTTGGTTTTCCTGCATACCCACCTTTTCTTTCTTCTTTCTTCACGGGAGTTTTTTCAAAGGATGTTTTTCCACCGCGATCCTGGCCGGCCCCTGAATACGGTTTATTGTATGCGGTTTTTTTACCGGCATATCCACGGCCGCTGTTTTCTGATCTGTTGCCTGTCTTTGAGTCGTATTTTTTGTTGCCGTCTTCAGATTTATTGTAACGTCCTTTCTTTGCGTCATAACCGGTACCATCTTCTTCAGACTTATTGTAACCTGCGTTCTTACCCCCGTATCCTCGGTTACTTCCTTCAGACTTGTTGTAACCAGCTTTCTTAGCTTCGTATCCTACGGTGCTTCCCTCAGACTTATTGTAACCTGCTGTCTTAGCCCCGTAGCCTCTGTTACTTCCTTCAGACTTGTTGTAACCAGCTTTCTTGCTGCCGTAGCTTTTAGGGCTATCTTCCGCTTTATTGTAACCGGCTTTTTTGTTTTCGTAGCCTGTAGCTTCTCTCCCGGGCTTGTCAAAAGCAGGTTTTTTAGTTCCATATGATTCGCCGCTCGCGGCAGATTTGCCATAGGACCTGGATGCAGGGCGGCTTGTACCGCGTGCTGACTTTGAATAACCTGGTTTTTGTGCACGTTCTTCAGCCGTTCGCGCCTGGTTCTCACGCAATGGTAAAGCCTTCTGGGCTTCGCGCTGAACTTTTTTCTCTTGTTTTAGCTGATCGAAGTAGGCGTTTTTTTCTTCCCTTGCCTGTTTTTTTTCCTGGCGGATCTGTTCCTTCTTTTTGGAGCCGGTTGCACCTTTATTGATGAAGCGGTCGAAATTATTTTTTGCCATTTGAAGCGATTTGCTGTTTTACAACAGTAGTGAGTAATATACAAAGATACGCTAAATTCGCGGGATCGCGTCTCAGTCTGTCTTTAAGGATTCAAAAAGTCCGTATTGCTCTATGCTGCAATCGATCAACGATTGAGTTACACTTGTTGAAATTTTCTTTTTGTCGTACTTACATCCTCTTTCAATATTTTGATCTCAATCAGAGCAAAGTAATTATAATTTGTGTGTCTGATGTGATCATCGTGATTTAGAAACCTGTTATATGCGAGATATAGATTCATTTTATCTTACGCAGGAGGAGCCGGTAAAAAGCTGCCTGGAAGCGCTCAGGATTATTATACTCAAACATGACCAGCGCATCACCGAGTCAATCAAATATGGTATGCCCTTCTTTTCCATCCATAAAAAGATGTTATGTTATTTTTGGAAAGATAAAAAAAGTGGTTTCCCATATATCGGGTTTAAAGAAGCGAAGTTGCTTCCATTTCCTTGGCTTGATCCTGGCGATCGGTCAGTCATCAGCGTTATGCATATAGACCCTTACCAGGATCTTCCGCTGGAAAAATTAAAGCAAACGTTGAATGCCGCAATAGCCATTGCAGACTCAAGGTCAAGGGAGAGTAAGGCAGCTAAAACGCGAAAATAAGGCGATGCCTACAGGTTTATCCGAACGATGCACGCACGTTTATCGGAACGATGCACGCACGTTTATGCGAACGATCCCCAGGATTATCCGAACGATGCACACAGGATTATCCGAACGATGCACACAGGCTTATCGGAACGCAGCCTATACAGGCTTATCCGAAAATAATAGCTCAAAAGCTATCTTGCTTTAAACAGGAGAAGTCTTATTGGCAAGTTGCCCGCAGGCTGCATCGATGTCCTTTCCGCGGCTTCTTCTCAAACGTGCGTTAACCCGGTGTTTTTCAAGATAGGCCATAAACCTGTCTACTACTTCCTCATCCGGCTTGGTGAAGGTGGCAGCTTCGATGGTATTATATTCGATGATGTTCACAAGGTCAGCCGGAACCTGCCTGAAGATCTTGATCAGTTCATCAGCATCCTCGATGCTATCGTTGAAATTCTTGAAGAGGATATATTCGAAAGTGATCTCATTGCCTGTCTTTTTATAAAAATAGTTCAACGCTTCAACCAAGGCTTTCAGGTTGTTGCTTTCATTGATCGGCATGATCTCATTGCGCTTTTTATCATTGGCTGCATGCAGGGACACAGCAAGTTTGAATTTTACGCCATCATCACCCAATTGTCTGATCATTTTTGCTACGCCGGCGGTGGAGACGGTGATCCGCCTTGGGCTCATCCCCAATCCATCTGGTGAACTGATCCGCTCTATTGCCTTCAGAACGTTTTTATAGTTGAGCAAAGGTTCCCCCATGCCCATAAAAACGATGTTCGTCAGCTTTTGGTTATAAACCTTTTCACTTTGTTGATTGATGAGCACTACTTCGTCAAAAATCTCGTCGAAATCAAGATTTCGTTTGCGATCCATATAACCCGTAGCGCAGAATTTGCAACTCAGCGAACAGCCGATCTGGGAAGAAACGCAAGCGGTTTTCCGCTCTTCGGTTGGGATAAGAACACCTTCCACAAGATGTTTGTCCCAGGTACGAAACCGGCTTTTCACAGTACCGTCCGACGAGTATTGGGTGGTATCCACCGTCAATGCGGGAAGGGAGAAGTTTTCATTCAGTTTGATCCTCAGATCCTTACTGAGGTTTGTCATAGCATCGAAACTATGAGCCTGCCGGGTCCATATCCACTCATACACCTGTTTGGCCCTGAACTTTTTCTCGCCGAGGGTTTCAAAAAAAGCTTCCAGGTCGCTCAATCCCAGCTGTCTTATGTTCTTTTTGCTAGCAGACATTTTGCAAAGATATTTTAAATAGGCTATTGTAATTGTTAATTGAAATCCCTTCCGATGAACAAGGGGAAGGTTCCGCTGATTGAATAAAGTGGGGTGCTTTTCTTGAAGATGCCAATTCATAACCTAAATTGCCGGAATGTCCCGCGCCTTTATCATTGATGCCATTCGCACGCCAATCGGAAAATATGGCGGTGCCCTGAGCAGTATCCGTCCTGATGACCTGCTGGCAACTGCCATTACAGGGCTGCTCGCGCGCAACCCTGCTATTCCTTATGAAGCTATTGAAGACATAATTGCCGGTGATGCCAACCAGGCCGGGGAAGACAATCGGAACGTCGCGCGCATGGCCGCATTGTTAGCGGGCTTGCCTGTAACTGTTGCGGGCAATACGGTTAACCGCCTTTGTGCTTCGGGTCTACAGGCGATAATGGACGCCGCAAGGGCGATTATGTGCGGGGAGGGCGAAATATACATTGCGGGAGGGGTGGAAAGCATGACCCGGGCACCGTATATAGTTCCCAAAGCAGCAGGCTCCTGGAATCGCAACCTCCAGATGGTTGATAGTACTATAGGCTGGCGTTTTCCAAATAAAAAACTCACCGACAAATATTACCCGTATTCCATGGGGGAAACCGCGGAGAATGTTGCCAAACAATGGAACATTTCGAGGGAAAGCCAGGATGAATTTGCGTTGGCCTCCCAGGAGAAATATTTTGCCGCACTCCGACTCGGCAAATGGGAACAGGAAATAACCGGTGTTGAGATACTGGGCGGCAAAGAAGAAAAAATAATGCTGACGACGGATGAACATCCACGGATCACAAGCCTCGAAAAGCTGGCTGCACTGAGGCCGGCCTTCGCTGCAAATGGCACTGTGACCGCGGGTAACTCCGCCGGTATCAATGATGGCGCTGCGGCCCTTATCATCGCGAGCGAAGATGCCGTTAAGAAATATAACCTGAAACCGGTTTGTTCTATAGTATCAATGGCTGTAGCAGGCGTCGACCCTTCGATCATGGGTATGGGACCCGTACCTGCAAGCACCAAAGCACTGGCCAGGGCAGGGATCAAAGCCGCTGACCTTGACCTTGCAGAACTGAATGAAGCCTTTGCCTCTCAATCGCTGGCCTGCATCCGGGACCTGCAACTGGATGTCAGCCGTGTTAACGTGAACGGTGGTTCAATCTCAATCGGCCACCCGCTGGGCTGCAGTGGAGCAAGGATCACTACAACCCTTATCCATGAAATGCGGAGACGCTCTGCAAAATACGGCCTTGCAACGATGTGCGTAGGGGTAGGGCAGGGCGCAGCAATTGTTTTCCAGGGTGCATAGGCTGGGATTTGGGCAATGGATTTAGGAAATACCAGGAAAACTGAAATCGCGCAAACAGGACTGAAATGGTACTAATAGGTAATATGTATTACGAATGCAATTCGTATATTTAAAAAGCCTAAACCAACCTTCATGGAACAGTCACTTCCGCCGGAGCAGTTTGCAACGACTGCAATTCCGCCTGTCTCCCCGTTTGCTGACTCCGCCAGTCCCCTGGTTCAGTCGGAAAGACTTCAGATTATTGACTCATTAAGGGGAATAGCATTACTTGGCATCCTGCTGATGAATATGCCATTTTTCTCAATGCCGTTCATGTCTGCAATGGATCTCAGGGTAAGAAATGAGTATAGCGGTATTAACTATTATACGTGGTGGACAGTCTCCGGTTTTTTTGAAGGGACGATGCGCGCAATGTTTTCCATGTTATTCGGCGCCGGAACTATCCTACTTCTTAACCGGCTCGAAAAAAAACATACAGGCACCTACCCGGCTGATATCTATTACCGGCGACTTATCTGGTTGCTCATATTCGGGCTGATCAATGCCTTTATCTTTTTATGGGTAGGCGACATTCTTTACAGCTATGCTATCTGCGGACTCTTTCTTTTTCCATTCAGAAAGCTGGCTCCCAAATACCTGTTGTTAATTGGCATCGGATTGATGTTGATGATGAATCTGAAGAATACGTTGTCGTTTTATGAAGGGAAAAGCGACCGTAAAAAAGGTGAGTATGCAGTCGCACTGGAGAAGAAGAAACAAAAACTTACTGATGAACAAAAAGCAGATAAAGAAAAATATCTGGCAAGGGTTGAGCGAATGAAACCGGAGAACATGAAAAAGGAGGCAGCCAAAGAAACTGCTGCATTTCGCAAAGGATATTTTGCTTTAATGGCACATCTTCAACCTATCAATAATGAAATCCAGTCGATTGGGTTTTATAATAACCTTTTCTATGATGTACTCGCATTTTTCTTCTTCGGTATGGCCCTGTTCAAATGGGGTGTTCTTACGGGCCAGCGATCAACGAAGTTTTACCTGTTGATGTCGCTGATCGGTTACTCCGTCGGGTTGACCCTGAGTTACCTTATTTTGCGGGCTTCAGTTGATGTGAAATTTGACAGATCATACCTGGCCGACAAACTTTTATTTGATTTTTATGACGAGAAGAGATTATTCCTTTGCCTTGGTCATATAGGATTGATCATGGTCATTTATAAGCTGCGGATCATGAACTGGTTGTTTGGATTGCTAGCATGCGTTGGCCAGATGGCTTTTAGTAATTACCTGATGCAGTCTATCATTTGCACGTTAATCTTTAACGGATACGGCCTCAGATGGTTCGATGCCATGGAGCGCTACCAGATCTATATAGTGGTTGCAGGGATCTGGATCTTTCAAATCATCTTTAGCAGCATCTGGTTGAAATATTATCGCTTTGGACCATTTGAATGGTTGTGGCGGAGCCTCACTTACTGGAAGCGACAACCTTTCAGCAGATCGGAAGCGACGGTACCCGGGCCGGCAAAGGTGAGCTTTGAAATATGATGAGCTAAACCGTCGAGATCCGTAACAATAACTTTTTAATCATTCTTTGATTGGTGATGATTGAAAGGAGTATAAGACTTAAGGCAACAAGCAGTACTATCCACGAAACAAACGGAGATAGCTCCGGCCTGTCTGCCAGAACATAATGATGAAACAGCCATTGAAACAGCTGTGTGAAACCCACGGCAGTTACAACTATGATAATATAAGCCGGAACGAATTGCCCGGACACTTTTTTGCTGAGCCACGAAGGGGAATACCCGAGCGTTATCAACAGATCAAGACTGTCCCGGCTCCTTGCAATCATAAGCTGCAGGTAAAATGAAAATAACATCAGCGCCAGCATAACGACCATCAGTCCAAAAAAACCAAGACCCGTAAAGATTGCCTGGAGAACCTGTTTTACGCGTCCGAATTTCGTCCTGTCCTTATTTACTTTATAGTTTTTTGAATCAAGAAACGATAGCAATTCAGGATCATTGGCGTCCTTTGTCCGCAGGAATAATCTTGTAGCTTTCACGTCTGTTGCGTTCCCGAATTCCCGGTTTGCCCAGGTCAGAAAAGAAGCCGGTACCAACACTGAATTGATCCGGTCACTGTAGGCAACTATGGTTGCTTTAAAGGTTTGCTGCTTACCATTTATTCCAAAGCAATTGATGTTAACGATCAGCTGTGAAGCAGTTGCTTCCGAAACCTGTGGCAGGCCATAACCCGGGGCGAATACATTGTATATCTCCATGAAATCAGAAGAAAGAATCACGGGGATGATCTGTTGTCCCTCTGACCAGGTGAAATTTGGCGGCACGGTATCGATAAAAGAATTATCAAGTGCTTCTACAAAAAAGTCTGTACTGAATGGAATGATCCTGTCTATGCTCAACTGTGTCCTGAATCTATTTGCAATCAGTGGCCCTACACCATCAATAAAAGGCTGGTCCGCGACTTCCCTGATCTCATTTTCCTGGAAAAGATTTTTATCAAGCTGGCCCATCGTTTCATTCGTGATGGTCTTGCTGATCGAGATAAAATCGAAGTTGTCTTTGCGGGGGCTTTTATTGCCAAGCAATTCCTGGATGTTCAGGAACATCTGTACGGAAGATAGCAGCAACAGTACGCCAATGCCGAGACCGAGGTAAGAAGATATCCTCGAGTAGCGGCTGGTACTGCTTTGAATCAGGGGCCTTATATTATTATATGACAGGGGCAAAAAAATCTGTGATGAGTTATGGGTGATGAGTGATGAGTAAGTTATGAGTTGTCAACCGGAGATTCATAAGTTAAGTAACCTGCTTTTCGGATAAAAGGGAGTTTGTTCCAGGTCGGCAAAGATAACGGTAGCATTTCTTTTACGCACTTCTTCCAGGATGAGTTCCATCGCCTTCTCCGCATTTTTTTTATCCAGGTGACTGAATGGCTCATCCATAAGCAGTATATCGAAAGGTTGCATCAGGGCCCTTATAATTACTATTCGTTGCTGCTCGCCATATGAACAGTTTCCACATAAAGCATCCAGCTTATCGGCTATTCCTAACCGTGAGGCCATTTCGTTTACCGGGCTCTGTTCGTGAAAGGGAGCAAGTTGTCTTTTGATCTCGATATTCTGAAATACTGATAATCCATTAAACAAACGCATATCCTGGAATACAACACTCAGATGGTCTTTCCGGTACTGCGACATGGCTTCATGCCCGGCCGAACTTAATTCTTTCTTGTTATATCGTATCACGCCTTTGTAATCGCTGCGTAATCCGTACAGGAAATGAATGAGTGATGTTTTACCGCTGCCTGAAGGGGCCACAATCTCGATCAGTTCGCCCTGGCTAAAAGATAAATCCTGTAACCAGACCTGTGAGTTTTCAGACTGGGTACCGGTAAACCAGGCGGGCAGTAATTGCTGAATTTCAAAATCCATAAGATCTTCCAACTTACCTGAACCACGGCGCTAAAGGCCGGAACGTTACTTTTAAGACCGGGTCAAAAAAAAGGATGGTCACCGCTGACCATCCTTCCAAATTATCAGAATGCTTTTTTCTTTTTGTTGAGTGACATCTGATCAGCGTATTGGTTCAGCTGTTTCAGGCTGTTGGTCGATTTATTAACCAGGTTTATTTCAACGTCATAATTCAAAGCGTCGTTTTTCAGGTTACCTCCTGTAACCAGGATATCCTGCCACATCTTTAAGGAGAGATCCAGGCTGGCCTTGCTGGCGGTATCTTTGGCACCGGCAAATCCTGAAATCATGATCTTCTGCAAATCAACATAAGCTCCGAAAGGATGGCCTGTAATTTTTGAGGCAAAAGCCTGGTTGTTATTTCCGCCTGCAAGGAATTTCGTTACCTGCTCCTGGGAATTACCGGCTGCGAACCAGTTATTATTCATACTATAGTTAAGCTTTGGAAAACCACCACTCTGGGTGATGTCGCCGACCTGCCCTGCGATTATGCCTACCATTTTATCAAATGCCGGCTTATCATTGATCGAGGTTGCAAAAAGATAATTTAACTCAGGAGTCATGTTCGGTGTTGCACCCATAGATCCGTCAGGATTAGTGGGAGCAGAGTCAGGACCTGAATAAGGTTTAAGGTCACTGACAGCTACGATCAATTCCCCTTTATTTGCCTTTACAAATTCGTCAACACTGTATCCGACCTGTTGCATAAAACCATTAACGGCACCATCAAATCCAAAGAGCTTCATAAACTCTTTTAAACCCTCCGGCGGATAGTTCATCACAATTGCTGCAGCTACATTTTGTGAGGGGATGCGATTAATAACATCGGCAGATATATTTTTAGCCGGGTATTTTTCCAGCAGCTTCAAAACGTCCTTGTTGAAAAACTGTTTTGACCTGATTGCAATCTTTCCGTCTTCAAAGTTAACAGACATACCTGTTGCATTCTTATCAAAAAGGGCGTTTACCTTCAGCATAGATAACATGCCTTCAGCCATGGCTCCCGAATTCTTTTCATTGTTCATCCACACATGCATATCACCAGCCTCTTTCATAGTCGCTGCGAAACGGTCATCTTCATACATGCTCTGATCTGAAGGAAGATCATATAAGATGGTGCCAAACATCTGGAGACTATCAGCCGGGAATGAGTACGGAGCCTGCTGCACACCCTGGCTCATCGGGGAGAAGCCACCCATATTCGGCGCGTTCAATACATAAACGAATCTTGACTCGTTCCAGCTGAGTACACCGTTCTCTTTAATTTTCATGAGATGCAGATCACCGGATTTTGTTGATGCCGCTCCATCGTTTATTTTCTTATTAAAGGCCTCAAATGCTGCCGCGTCCTTTACAAAACCTTCAAAGACCATGTAGCCACCGCGGCCCTGTCTTTTCACAAAAAATGCAAGGTCCTTTTCAGTGTCAACTCCGGAAGCTGCGGGATCATCCATCATTTTTTTAGCAAGCGAGTCATCTGCTTCAGCGTAGATCTCCCTGAACCAGTTTGTGCTTTTGATTTCATTCCAGGATAATTTCTTTGTTAGTCCACCGGAATTGATGTGAACAACAATGGATGCATCTTTAGGGATGGCAAGGCCGGATTTATCACCACGGCCGCAGGATATTGCTACTACTGTAATCACAGCAAACACAGCAACGGAAAAAACATTACGTTTCATATTTAAGGTTTGATTTTGTTATATTATCTGAATGTAGGTGCTCATTCGTTTGACTTTGTTATAGATTATCCGGAGGTCAGGAGCTTATTTGTTTGTTATCAGGTGTGATGTTTTGCGGGTCAAAAAACGACACTAGTTCCGATAATGGCATGGTCAGCTGTTCCTTAGACCTGAGATTTTTAACCACACAATTTTGATCTTCGAGTTCTTTTTTACCAATACTAACGGTAAAGAGTATCTGTTTTTTTTCTGCGTATTTATATTGTTTGTCAATCCTGGCGGGCTCGGGATAAAGCTCGGAAGCAATTCCGTGTTCACGCAGCTCTTGAACCATTCGGAATCCTGCTCTGCTTTCAGCCTCACCCAGGTTAAAAAAAAGCACCTGTGTGCCGGTTTGAACCGCCGCGGGGAAAAGGTTCAATTCGTCCATCACATCATAGATCCTGTCCACCCCAAAAGAAATTCCAACACCGGGTATGCCCGGGACTCCGAACAGGCCAGTAAGATCATCATACCTTCCACCGCCTCCGATACTTCCCATCTGCACATTTTTTGCTTTCACCTCGAATATTAAACCCGTATAATAGTTAAGTCCCCGCGCCAGTGTCAGGTCCACAACCAGGTTATCCTGGTAGTTTGTTGCCGGATAATCCAGCAGGTACTCAAGTTCAGCTATGCCTTCACTTGCTCCCTCGCCTGGTATAAGATCTTTTAATTTCAGAAGCTTCTCGCTGTTGCTGCCGGATATTGACAGGTATGTTTTAATAACATTTATCTGTTCACCTGTTAAACCCCGCTCCGCAAGTTCGCCAGCGACTTTCTCCAGGCCAATTTTATCAAGCTTATCAATGGCGACCGTGATATCAGTCAGCTTTCCTGCCCCTCCGCAATGTTCTGCAAGGGCTGCCAGTATCTTCCTGCTGTTTATTTTCAATTCAACATCTATCCCCAATTTTTCAAAGACCGTTGCATATATACCAGCCAGCTCAACTTCATTAACCAGGCTTTTGCTTCCGACTACATCAGCATCACATTGAACAAATTCGCGGTATCGTCCCCGTTGTGGCCGGTCCGCTCTCCATACAGGCTGCACCTGGTATCTTTTGAATGGCATGGCAAGCTGACCATGATTCATTGCTACATAACGGGCGAAAGGTATAGTAAGATCATATTTCAACGCCCGTTCAGTTAGTCTTTGGTCGTTTTTTCCCTGCAACACGTTTTGAAAGCCGAGGTTCGCCTTTTCGGTATTTTTTGGATCATTCAATCCATTATTAAGGATCTTGAAAATGAGCTTGTCTCCTTCTTCACCATATTTGCCCATCAGTGTTTCAAGATTTTCCATGGCCGGGGTTTCCAGCGGCTGAAATCCATAGACCTCGAAAACCTTCCGGATCGTATCCAGGATATAATTTCTCTTCCTGACCACATCGGGACCAAAATCACGGGTACCTTGTGGCAATGAAACTTTTATACTCATTTTTTATATTGGTAGGGTAGTTGATAAAAATATTACGGAATCAATCATATTTCCTTAAGATAGCATCGCAGGCCTCATTGATCATCTTATATACTTCATGATAACCCGGCTCGGTTCCATACCAGGGATCGGGCACGTCCATTCGTTTGCCGGGGTAGAGTTCATCCATCAATAACTTCACTTTTGAACCATCATAGTTTTTTCCTGCTATCCATTTCATTTCGGTGATTACTTCATCGGCCATTGCATAGATGATATCATAATTTTTGAAGTCGGCCGGTTTGAACTGGGTCGCTTTCTGACTGCATATATCAATTCCATTGAGCCTGGCAACTTTTTGAGACAGACGGTGAGGCGCTTCACCTATATGATAGCCGTTGGTGCCGGCACTATCTATAATCCAATCCCTGTTTGCTGCTTTTGCCTTGTGTTTCAGGATTCCTTCTGCCAGCGGACTGCGGCATATGTTACCCAGGCAGACCATCAAAATTTTCATGTTCGCAAAGATAGTTTTAAGGCCGGGGTTTTCGGAGGGGTATTTAACTTTTCATGTTATGGAATGACTCGTTGAGCTGCATCTATATATAAGTATCTGAAGTTTTTTAAACGGTTTTGGAGCTTTTTCTTGACGTGGGAATTTGGGATATGGTATGATTTTTTTAAATATGAGATAGCGTTCATTTAATCATAGCTTCGGAAACTCAACTTTTGTTATTACTGATTATTTAAAAGGAAGCCATTCTTCAATCCCTGTGAAGTTTTTTTTGAAGGTAATTTCATAACTTGCCCGAACCCCTGAAAAAATCTAATATGAACGAATTCGAACAGAAGTCGCATGATGACTATGAAAAGAGGAAGCTTAGGGCATATAGCACCCGGAGATCGATAATGGATTTCGGTATGGGGCTGATTTATTTTGCAATAGGTGGATTTTTCCTGTTTTCGCGACAACTTGGTTTTGAGCTCGCTTTTCCCGTGCCACCATTTTCCTACATCTTTGGAGGATTATGTATTCTTTACGGGTTATTCAGAATTTACAGGGGTTACAGGAAAAATTATATTAATTAATGCGGAATTCAAGGACGTCCCTAAGGGGGACGAGTTTATTGTTGTTGCTTCCTTTTTTCGTTTTCGGCGTTTTCCTGTCATCTTGCGACGATTCAGCCGGCGCTGGTTCCCAGGAGACCCTCACAAGCGGGACAATCACGATAAGTGTGGACGAATCTTTCAAGCCGGTTATGGACTCGCAGGTGAAGGTATTCCAGGCCCAGCATCCGGAAGCGAAGATCATTGTTGATTATAAGCCGGAAGCAGAATGTTTGAGGGATCTTATGAACGACAGTGTCCGCCTGGTGATTGTTACGCGTAGTCCAACGCGGGAAGAGGAGAAGCTGATGACTGATAAATACAAATTTAAACCGGCATTTGGATCATTAGCTGTTGACGCCGTGGCCGTTATAGTAAATAAACAATCGAAAGACACGCTTTTTACTATTCCGGAGCTGCAGGGAATGCTAAAGGGGACCAGCAAATACCCGTATAAGGTATTGCTTGACGGCGCAAGGCAAACCAGCACCGTTAGATATGTGAGGGATACGCTGCTGAAAGGTGAGGCATTGAGCAAAAATATCGTGGGGGCCGCTAACAGCGAGGCAGTAATAGAATATGTATCCAACCATAATGACGCAATTGGCATGATAGGTGTAAGTTGGATAGGTAACAGTGATGATACCACTCAGCTGAGCTTCCTGGAGAAAATCAAACTGGCCCAGATCGAGTGCAGAGACTGTACCGGGACCTATGTTCATCCTTATCTTGGAAACATCGCACTTGGCAAATATCCGATGGTACGCCCTTTGTATTATGTTCTGAAAGAAAATTATAAGGGTCTTGGCAGCGGATTTGCGAATTTTCTCATCTACGAGAAAGGACAATTGATTTTTAAGAGAGCGTATTTGTTGCCGACGAGGATGCAGTTTGACGTGAGAAACATGAGTATTACAGAATAGCCCTGAAAACCGAATATAAACACGATAAATTACAAAATCTAAAAATCAGGAATCGACAATGATGAAACGATCGTTAAGTCTGGTAGTAGCATTGGCCTTAACCGGTAATGCGCTGTTTGCTCAAAATGTTGAGCAAGGCAAAAAGTTTTTGTACTATGAAAGGTTCAAAAGCGCAAAGGAAACATTCGACAAGGTCCTGGCATCAAATCCTAACAACCTGGAGGCTGTATATTGGCTGGGTCAGACTTTGCTCGATAAAAAGAATGCGTTAAGAGATACGGTGGCCGCGAAAGCATTGTATCAGAAATACCTTACGCAAAATGGCAACGCTCCTTTGCTTCTTGCCGGAATGGGTCAGATTGAGCTGATGGAAGGTAAAACCAATGAAGCGAGACAACGCTTTGAAACTGCGTTGAACCTTACCAAGAACAAAGAAGTTGATGTGATCAACGCGGTTGCAAATGCGAATATTGACGTCTCTGCCGGTGATGCAGCATATGCGATTGAAAAGCTCAAGATCGCGCCAACGATCAAAAAATTCGCTTCTCCGGAAACTTATATGTTAATGGGGGATGCTTACCGCAAGATGATTGATGGTGGTAACGCAGTAACCTCTTACACCAAGGCGCTGGAATTCGATCCAAAACATGCAGCCGCAAAAAGTAGTATTGGAAAAGTATATCTTACTCAAAATAATCCTGAGTATTTTCTGCCTGCGTTTGAAGATGCCATCAAGCTGGATCCTGCATATGCCCCAACATATTATGAGTTGTTTTACTACTGGTACTTCAGGGATGTTAATAAAGCGGCGCCCTATCTTGATCAGTATGTCGCAAACAGCGATCAGGGCCCTGAACAGGAATATCTGAAAGCTGACTTCCTGTACGCTTCAAGCAAATTCGCAGAAGCGAAAGCCAAAGCAACGGAGTTAATTACTCAACTTGGAGACAAAGTTAGTCCAAGAATGTATCGTATGCTTGCTTACGTAAATGATACATTGGGCGATCTCGCCGCTGCAAAACAAGCCATGACAACTTACTTGACTAAAGCAGCTCCCGAAGAGATTCTTCCAATGGATTATGAAGAATTAGGAAGAATTGCTTCAAAGACTCCGGGTGCCGAAGCTGAAGCATTCGCAAATTATCAGAAGGCGATCGAGATGGACACAGTAGCAGCTAACAAGGTAAAATACATCCAGAAAGCTGCTGATCTCGCCAAGAGTCTGCGCGATTCAGTACAGGTAGCAAACTGGCTTGGAATGGCTTACAAAATTGATCCGGATCCATCGCAGAAGGCCCTGTACGACTGGGGATTTGCCAATTATACTGCAAAGAACTACGCTACAGCCGATAGCATCTTCTGTAATGTCTACCAGACAAAATACCCTGATCAGATCTATGGATATTTGTGGTGCGCCCGTACGGCTGTAGCCAAGGACACCACGCTTGAGCAGGGTCTGTATGTGGATCCGTATAAAAAGCTTTTATCTTTCACTGATACCGTTCCGGATTCAGCCCGGGTGAAACTGAAAGCCATCATGGTTGAGTCAAATACCTATCTTGCCCAGTATTATGCAAACGTGGCAAAAAATACCGATTCAGCAGTTGCTTATCTCGAAAGAATTCTCGTCATTGATCCATCAAGAACGGATCTGACAGCCACGATAAACCAACTGAAGAATCCACCTAAGCCAAAGCAGCCAGCACAGAAACCGTCAGGTACCAAGCCTGCAACACCTGCAAAAAAGAAGACTTCGACGGGGAAGTAGAACCGTCTTATATTGAATTCTTTATATCAGTCCCGTCCCGGTTTTCCGGGACGGGATTTTATTTTGCAATTCACACAATGACATTTGGAATGTCACCACTCTGTCTTATTTTTGCGCCTAAACCAATATGCGGGTTAAATATGAAGTACCTTTTACAAGCCTCAGCCGCCGCTCAAGACCCAAATAGCTCCTATTGGTATTTCCCTATAGCATTACAGCTCCTGTTTGCCCTTGTCCTGGTGGGTGGTATCATGTTCCTGACACATTTGTTGGGTCCGAAAAGAAGTACGTCCGACAAGCTGGCAACATTTGAAAGTGGAATTGAAAGTATCGGGAATGCCCGTCAGCCTATGGCAATAAAATACTTCCTTGTTGCGATACTGTTCGTATTATTTGATGTTGAAGTAATATTCTTCTATCCCTACGCTATAAATTTTAAACACCTGGGGTGGAACGGTTTTTACGCAGTTTTAATGTTTGTAGGGTTCTTCATTGCTGGCTTTACCTATATCATTAAAAAAGGTGCCCTGAGATGGGAAGATTAACGGGAAATAACAACTTTCAAGGCAGATAAATGTTATTGAAGCAATGTAAATCAGCGATGATTACCGGATGGATCGGAACGACATTTACCTTTTAAGATTGAAAAACTAAATTCTAAACGATGCGACCTGTTCAATATAATATTAACGGCGAAAACAATATCAAACTTCTGAAAGAAGGGCCTGAAGGCTATTCCGGCGAAGGTTTTTTTGCAACCACACTGGATAAAGTTGTAGGACTTGCCAGGAAAAATTCTATCTGGCCACTGCCTTTTGCAACTTCCTGCTGCGGTATCGAATTCATGGCTACGATGGCGGCCAACTACGATATGTCGAGGTTTGGCTCAGAACGTATGGCATTTTCTCCCCGCCAGTGCGACCTGATGATGGTAATGGGAACCATAGCGAAAAAGATGGGACCGATTGTAAAACAGGTTTACCTGCAGATGGCTGAACCCCGGTGGGTACTTGCCATGGGAGCCTGCGCATCAAGCGGAGGCATCTTCGACACCTATAGTGTTTTGCAGGGAATCGACCAGATAATTCCTGTAGATGTGTATGTGCCGGGTTGCCCGCCAAGGCCCGAAGCGGTAATTGACGGCTTTATGAGGGTCCAGGACCTGGTGGGAAAAGAAAGCCTGAGACGAAGAAACGGCGAGAGATACAAGGAACTTATGGAAAGCTACGGAATCCAATAAACCAAGAAACCAGACCGGCTAAACTGCAGAAAATTCAAATGAGTCTAACTTACGATCATATAAAATCCAAACTAACTGAAAAATTCGGCGACCAGGCCACCAATTTTGAAGAATCATACGGAATGCTCTCTTTCGAAGCTCCAAAGGAAATGAACCTCAAGGTGATGCAATTTCTGTTTGATGAGCCCGATCTGAACTTTAAATTCCTGACTGATCTTACGGCTGTGCATTATCCCGATAACCAGGGACGCGAGCTGGCGGTTGTGTATCATCTTCACAACCTGGTCGACAACGTGAGGATCAGGTTCAAAATCTTTACCGATATCAATTCCCCCGATGTTTTTACGGCGGCCAACCTTTTTTCAGCCGCAAACTGGATGGAAAGGGAAACTTATGATTTTTATGGAGTCAATTTCATTGGTCATCCTAACCTGAAGCGAATATTGAATGTTGACGAGATGGACTATTTCCCGATGAGGAAAGAGTTCCCCCTTGAAGATCAGACAAGGATCGACAAGGATGATGATATGTTTGGAAGATAAAATACTATTACGATGTCTGAGCACCATATAAAATTACCGGAAGGTTCAATAGGAAAACAAACAACGACCCTCAACCTGGGGCCGACGCATCCCGCGACTCACGGGGTGTTCCAAAATATACTTGAACTGGATGGTGAGCGTATCGTCAGTGCCGAGCAGACTGTGGGATACATTCATCGTGCATTTGAAAAAATTGCTGAAAGAAGACCATTATACCAGATCACGCCACTGACTGACAGGCTGAACTATTGTTCTGCCCCTATCAACAACATGGGCTGGCATATTACCTGCGAAAAGTTACTGAATGTAAAGACCCCGAAAAGGGTTGATTATCTCCGGATAATCATCATGGAACTCGCCCGTATATCAGACCACCTCATCTGCAATTCGATTGTTGGTGTGGACACGGGTGCATTTACCGGGTTCGTTTATGTGATGCAGTACCGCGAGCTGATCTATGAGATCTACGAAGAGATCTGTGGTTCACGTCTTACAACGAACATCGGAAGAATCGGTGGTTTTGAAAGAAATTTTACGAACACAGCTTTCCAGAAACTTGAAAAATTCCTGGATGAATATCCAAAGGTCTTAAAGGAATTTGAGAACCTGTTTACGAGGAACCGCATCTTCATGGATAGAACCATAGGTGTAGGACCTATAAGTGCAGAACGCGCAATAAACTTTGGATTTACGGGTCCTAATCTTCGTGCGGCAGGAGTAGATTATGATGTACGTGTTCATACTCCATACAGCAGTTACGAGGATATGAATTTTGAAATACCTATCGGATCAACCGGTGATTGTTATGATCGCTTCCTGGTCAGGAACCAGGAAATGTACCAGTCTATCAGTATCATCCGACAGGCTTATCAGAAGGTGCAGGAATTTAAGGGCAAGGAAGCTGACGTGTTCCATGCGGATGTACCGGAATATTATCTGCCTGAGAAAAAGGATGTATATACGAAGATGGAAGCGCTGATCTGGCACTTCAAGATTGTGATGGGAGAAATAGATATGCCGAAAGGTGAAGTCTTCAATTCTGTGGAAGGTGCAAATGGAGAATTAGGGTTTTACCTGATCAGTGATGGTGGCAGGGCCCCTTACCGGCTACACTTCCGCAGGCCGTGTTTTATTTATTACCAGGCTTATGAAGAGATGAGCCGTGGTTCAATGTTAAGTGATGCGATCATCCTGATGAGTAGTCTGAACCTGATCGCGGGTGAAATGGATGGCTGATATCATAAGTACAGGTAGTTAAGGAATCATTTGCTGATTTGCAGAAGCAAACAGACAATATTAATAATATGGTGAAATTTTCAGAGCAGCAGCTCAGTAAGGTTCAGGAAATAATAAACCGCTATCCTGCCGGCAAGCAGAAAAGTGCGGTGATACCGCTGCTGCACATGGCACAGGAAGAATTTGGCGGATGGCTCAGTGCGGAATCAATGGATTATGTGGCTTCGCTGTTAAGCATTGCACCAATAGAAGTGTATGAAGTGGCGACTTTCTACTCCATGTATAATTTGAAGCCGGTTGGAAAATTTCTTTTTGAAGTTTGCCAGACCGGTCCCTGTATGCTGCGTGGTAGTGATGACATCATAGCTTATATAAAACAGAAGCTGGGAATAGGAGTAGGAGAAACGACGGCTGATGGAATGTTCACCTTGAAAACGGTTGAGTGCCTTGGCGCCTGTGGTTATGCGCCGATGATGCAGCTAGGAAAATTTTACCGCGAGCATCTTACCCCGGAGAAAGTGGACCAGATCATTGAAGAGTGTCGTAGCCAGGCGAATTAGGAACATTATTCGATTGAAATATGCAGCTAATGAAAAATATTGTAGCAGTTTTAAGCATGGCCCTGGTCATGGGTGCCTGTGGCGATTCCGCTGAACAGGAAAACAACGCCACCGTTGTGCCTGTACCGGATACGCCGGCAGCCCAGGCACCGGTAACCTATCAAAGAGTGATAACTGCCGCTTATGCAGGTGTGATACCATGTGCAGATTGCGACGGGGTGGAAACAAACGTCACCCTGTTTGCCGATACAACTTTTGAACTACGCAGCGCTTACATCGGTAAGAATCCAAAAGATACAGCCGGATTAAACGCAACAATAAATGGCAAGTTCATGATGCACAGTGACACTGTACATCTTGAAGGTGTACAATCCCGATATCTCAAAACAGATACAGCACTTTTGCAGCTCGATAAAACCGGGAAGATCATGACTGGTAAGTCAGCTGAAAAGTATGTATTGAAAAAAGTGAAGTAATAGCTAATCCATGGGTAGAAAAGTACTGATTGACAAGGTTAATATTGAGGGCATCAAAACCTATGATGTTTACCGGCAGAACGGTGGTTATACAGCTGCGGAAAAAGCTTTGAAAATGGCTCCGGCCGATGTTGTGGAAGAAGTAAAGAAAAGCGGTCTCCGTGGCCGTGGTGGTGCCGGTTTCCCTACAGGCATGAAATGGAGCTTCCTGGCAAAACCCGAAGGAGTTCCCCGTTATCTCGTTTGTAACGCTGATGAATCAGAACCCGGAACATTTAAGGACAGGTACCTGATGGAGTTTCTGCCACACCTGCTCATTGAGGGGCTCATCATTTCATCCTGGGCACTTGGATCCGAAAGAACATATATCTATATACGCGGCGAATACGCATGGATAGTCGATATACTGGAAGAAGCAATCCGGGAAGCCAATGTAAACGGCTGGCTTGGAACAAATATCCAGGGCACCGGTTTTAACTGCCAGATCTACGTACAGCGCGGTGCGGGGGCTTATATCTGCGGTGAAGAAACAGCACTTATTGAATCGCTGGAAGGTAAACGCGGTAATCCAAGGATCAAACCACCGTTCCCTGCGGTCAAAGGATTGTATGATTGCCCAACTGTTGTAAACAACGTTGAAACCCTTGCAGCCGTAGTGCCCATCCTGAATATGGGTGGCGAAGAATATGCTAAGATCGGGGTGGGAAAATCAACAGGTACCAAGCTGCTGTCTGCCTGTGGCAATATCAACAAGCCCGGTGTTTACGAGATTGATATGACCATCTCCGTTGAAGAATTTATTTATTCCGATGAATATTGTGGTGGAATACCAAACGGCAAACGTCTCAAGGCATGTATACCGGGTGGATCATCAGTTCCGATCGTTCCTGCCAACCTGTTGTTTAAAACAGCAAAAGGCGAAACAAGGATGATGAACTATGAAAGCCTTGCCGACGGTGGTTTCGCGACCGGTACCATGATGGGATCCGGTGGATTCATTGTGCTCGACGAAGATCAGTGCGTGGTTCGTCATACCCTGACGCTGGCCACGTTTTATCGTCATGAAAGTTGCGGGCAATGCTCTCCCTGCCGCGAAGGAACGGGTTGGATGGAAAAGATCCTGAAGAAGATTGAATACGGAAAAGGAAAAATGAGTGATATCGATCTTTTGTGGGACATTCAGCGCCGGATTGAAGGAAATACGATCTGCCCGCTGGGCGATGCTGCTGCATGGCCCGTGGCTGCTGCGATCCGTCATTTCAGGGATGAATTTGAATGGCATGTGTTAAATCCGGAAGAAAGCCAGGTCAGGAACTTTGGTCTCGCACATTACGCGGATCCCAGACCAGAACTGGTACCGGCTTAGTCTTTAATTCAAAAAATGCTGCATTATCGTCGGGAGACTGATGCATAAACAATAATATGGCTGAAGAGAAAAAGCTTATAAAGGTTACAATTGACGGTATCACCATTGATGTGGAACCCGGCACCAGCATCCTGAATGCAGCCCGGAGCATCGGGGGCGATGTTGCACCACCTGCGATGTGCTATTACAGCAAGCTGAAAGGAAGTGGTGGTAAATGCAGGACCTGCCTCGTGGAAGTTGCCGCAGGTTCTACCGCCGATCCGCGTCCCATGCCCAAACTCGTGGCAAGCTGCAGGACGAATGTGATGGACGGAATGGTTGTGAAAAATATCACCAGTGAAAAGGTTACCGACGCGAGGAAAGGGGTTGTTGAATTACTACTCATCAATCACCCGCTTGATTGTCCCATCTGCGACCAGGCCGGCGAATGCCATCTCCAGGATCTGAGCTACGATCATGGAAAAGAAGGCACTCGTTATGAATTCGAACGCCGCACCTTTGAAAAACATGATATCGGTCCGTATATCCAGCTACACATGACACGTTGCATATTGTGCTACCGTTGTGTATATGTGGCTGACCAGCTTACTGAGAAAAGAGAGCATGGTGTGCTGGACAGGGGCGATCATTCACAGATCGCGACATTTATAGAAAAGGCCCTTGACAATGATTTTATAGGGAATGTAATTGACGTTTGCCCCGTGGGAGCACTTACAGACAGAACCTTCCGTTTTAAGAACAGGGTCTGGTTCCTTAAGCCTGTAGATGCTCATTGCAACTGTTCAAAATGTAAGGGTAAAGCTACGTTATGGTACCGCGGAGATGAAGTTTTCCGTGTAACTGCACGAAAGGATCAGTGGGGCGAAGTAGAGGACTGGATCTGTAATGAGTGCCGGTTCGAACGTAAAAGAACAAGCGAATGGATCATTGAAGGACCAACCCGAATCAGCCGGCAGTCGGTAATTTCCGCCGGTCATTATGTGGGCACTACGTTGCCCGCCGAAACAATTGAAAAGGTGATGCATGGCCGTGCACCGAGACTACTGATGGATATTCACTCCGTAAGTGGCGTTAATAAACCAGAGATTCATCTTTCAGAAATCAACGGCCCGGCACACTCAGAAGATTTCAATACCCCGCTTGAACCTAAAAATTTGCAGAACCAGGCATAACGGCGGGAAACTAACATATTTGACACAGAACAAGAGGAATAAAAAACAATCATGCAATTAACACTGCTTGCTATCGACTGGGGATTTATCATAGAAAAGCTGATACTCATCATATCTATAGTTTCGATCTCCCTCGTGATAGCCATGTATGAGACTTATGCCGAAAGAAAAGTTGCTGCGGTTATCCAGGATCGTATCGGCCCAAACAGGGCGGGACCCTTTGGTATATTACAGCCTCTCGCTGATGGTCTTAAGCTCTTCATGAAGGAGGAGATCATCCCCAACAGTTCCAACAAAGCGCTATTTATCTTAGGTCCTTCTCTGGCCATGCTCACCGCGATCATGACCTCTGCAATCGTACCCTGGGGCGGTCCTATACATTTTACCTTGTTTGGACAGGACAGGATGATAAACCTCCAGGTAGCCGATATAAACATAGGCATTCTGTACATTTTTGCCGTGGTGAGTATGGGTGTTTATGGCATCATGATCGGTGGCTGGGCCTCAAACAATAAGTTTTCCCTGATGGCATCTCTCAGGGGAGCGTCCCAGGCTATTTCTTATGAACTTCCTATGGGTCTTTCCCTGATCGCATTATTAATGCTGACCGGTTCGCTTAAATTAAGCGTTATCGTCGGTCAGCAAATGGATGGTTGGTATAATATATTCATGCAACCCCTCGGCTTTTTGATATTCCTGGTTTGTGCTTTTGCAGAATGTAACCGTACGCCTTTCGATTTGCCTGAGGCGGAGAATGAGCTGAATATGGGTTATCACCAGGAATATTCTTCCATGAAACTGGGATTTTACCTGTTTGCTGAATACATCAACATGTTTATCAGCAGCGCGCTGATGGCAACATTATTTTTCGGGGGATATGATATTCCATTTGTGAATGATGCAAGCCTTGTTCAAAGCTGGGGCCAGAACCTTACCTCATTGTTGCAGGTAGCCAGTCTGTTATTTAAGACAGTCTGTTTCATCTTCTTTTTCATGTGGGTGCGTTGGACAATACCAAGGTTCAGGTATGATCAGCTCATGAATCTTGGCTGGAAGACACTGATACCACTGGCGCTGTTCAATATGCTTGTTACTGC
Organism: Flavitalea antarctica; assembly: GCF_054461535.1. Classification (NCBI taxonomy): domain Bacteria; kingdom Pseudomonadati; phylum Bacteroidota; class Chitinophagia; order Chitinophagales; family Chitinophagaceae; genus Flavitalea; species Flavitalea antarctica. Next base: position 172,314 of record NZ_JBTLQG010000005.1, on the reverse strand, counting down.
GGCAGTGGTATTGTACAGGGCAAACGGGTTCTGATCCTGAAAACTTAATTGGTCAGTTGACCGTATAAAAATATTTTTGCGAAATCTAAAAAGCGACCAGTTGATCTGGAAGCCGGAGAAACAGCTTTATGGAAGCATTAACGAGTAGAGCGAAGCGGGTGGAGCGTAAGCCAATGACGTTTTTGGAACGGCTTTACCTTTGGAATATAGCCAAGGGTATGATGATTACATTCAGTCATATCTTCAAGAGAAAGCCAACTGTTCAATATCCTGAGCAAAAAAGGGAGTTCAGCCCGGTTTTCAGGGGATTGCAGATTTTGAACCGTGATGAGGAGGGCCGCGAACGCTGTACTGCCTGCGGGCTTTGCGCAGTTGCCTGCCCGGCTGAGGCCATTACTATGGAAGGTGCAGAAAGGAAAAAGGGTGAAGAGCATCTGTATCGTGAAGAAAAGTATGCTGCCAAATATGAGATCAACATGCTGCGATGCATATTTTGTGGTTTGTGTGAAGAGGCCTGTCCCAAAGATGCCATATACCTGAGTGAAACTTTTGCCCCGGCTAACTACCAGCGCAAGGGTTTGATCTATGACAAAAATGACCTGCTGATACCGCATCCCAAGGAAAACCCCGAAGAATACGCGAAAGCAGTAGGAACCAGGCCCAAAAGACCAGCGGCTCCAACTCAACAGAATTAATAAAACGCCCGGCATCAGATGCCGGACCTGATAAATAAGGAGAATTTAATACGAAATACTGCATGAACGTTTCTGAAATATTATTCTATTTTTTAAGTGTACTGGCGCTTGGTAGCGCCATTATGCTGGTAGTCAGTAAGAATCCCGTTCACAGTGTACTTTGGCTCATCGTCACATTTGTAGCCATCACCGGGCATTATATCCTCATGAATGCACAGTTCCTTGGCATTGTAAATCTCATCGTATATGCGGGGGCGATCATGGTTCTTTTCCTTTTCGTAATAATGCTGATGAATCTGAATGCTGAAACAGAACCCAAGAAAAATAAATGGCTCAGACTGGCTGGTGTGGTGGCTGGTGGCTGCCTTTTACTTGTGCTCGTGGCGGCGCTTAAAGATGCCGATAAGAAAGGGCAGATGGTTCTTTATGGTGGCAGTGATATCGGTTTGATTGAAAACCTGGGTAAGGTTTTATTTACAGATTATGTGATTCCTTTCGAGATAAGCAGTGTGCTATTTTTAAGTGCGATGGTCGGTGCGGTGGTAATTGGTAAAAAAGAATAGGCCGGTATATCAGTAAAGGTCAGTAAGGATCAGAGGAACCAATTATTAATTATGAAGATCGAGTATTATATTTTTCTGTCTATCGCCCTGTTTTGCATTGGTATCGCAGGCGTGCTTACGAGAAGAAACATGATCATTGTTTTCATGTGCATTGAGTTGATGTTCAATTCTGTGAATCTGTTGCTGGTTGCTTTCTCGAAAATGCATAACGTGGCGGCCGCCACCGCGAACAGCAATGCCGGCATAGAAGGTCAGCTTTTCGTGTTTTTCATTATGGTTGTTGCTGCAGCAGAGGTTTGTGTAGGACTGGCAATTATCGTAATGATGTTCAGAAATACACATTCGGTAGATATCAATTTCCTGAACAGACTTAAACATTGAGCTCCGTGGGATCAGCTTTTCACGAGTCCCCAGGTTCATTTGTAGTAAGCAGTGTCTGTCGCATTGCCAGGAATTTCAATTTTAAGCGTTCAGTATAAACAGGATTATGAACAAACTGGTTACTTTAATTCCCTTAATGCCGCTTGCCGGGTTCCTTATCAACGGACTTTTCAGGAAAGGTTTGTCAAAATCTCTCTCCGGTATCATCGGGAGCGGTGTGATCTTGATCTCCTTTATATTAAGTGTGCTTGTGTTCATAGAAGTGAAGAATGGACATAACCAGGTGATCACTTTGTTTGATTTTATTGAAGTTGGCAAACTTTCCATACCCTTTTCATTCCAGGTTGATCAGCTTTCCTCTATATTCCTCCTCATCATTACAGGTGTTGGTTTCCTTATTCACCTGTATTCCACTGCGTACATGCATGAGGAAAACAACGTTCAGTTTGCCCGGTATTTTGCCTATCTCAACCTGTTTGTGTTCTCAATGCTGTTGTTGGTTATGGGTGGCAACTTCGTGATCATGTTTATCGGTTGGGAAGGTGTCGGACTATGTTCATACCTGCTCATCGGTTACTGGTTCCGGAACATTGAATATGGTAATGCCGCAAAAAAGGCCTTTATCATGAACAGGATAGGGGATCTTGGTTTTTTGCTGGGCATCTTCTGGCTCATTGCAAAACTCGGCACTGTAACTTTTCATACACCGGATAATGCAGGTGTATTTGATCGGTTCAGTGATTTGTCAACAACCGATCTTACCGGCATTACCTTGTTGTTGTTTGTAGGTGCAACCGGGAAAAGTGCCCAGATCCCATTATATACCTGGCTTCCCGATGCCATGGCCGGTCCCACACCGGTGTCTGCTCTGATTCATGCGGCAACCATGGTAACTGCAGGAATTTATATGATTGCCCGAAGCAATATCTTATATACCCTTGCACCTGTTACGCAGACTGTAATTGTAATTGTCGGTCTTGCCACTGCTCTTTTGGCAGCTACCATTGCGATCAAACAAAATGATATAAAAAAGGTCCTGGCTTATTCCACCGTGAGCCAGCTTGGCTATATGTTTATTGCCCTCGGTGTCGGATCATATACCGGGGCCGTTTTCCATGTGATGACCCATGCCTTTTTTAAAGCCCTGCTTTTCCTTGGTGCAGGTTCAGTAATTCATGCCATGCATCATGAGCAGGATATCCGGTTCATGGGAGGATTAAAAAAGAAATTACCGATCACTCACATCACTTTCCTGCTCGGTTGTATCGCTATTGCGGGTATTCCTCCTTTCAGCGGATTTTTCTCGAAAGATGAGATACTCGCCGCAGCCTGGGCATCGAACCCTATCTACTGGATCCTTGGCGTGCTCGGCGCAATGATGACTGCTTATTATATGTTCCGGCTTTACGCAACAACATTTCTTGGAAAGTTTCGTGGTACGGAAGAGCAAGAGCATCATTTGCATGAGAGCCCCGCAGCAATGACAATTCCCCTGGTAGTGCTGGCTATACTTTCGGTTGTAGGTGGTTTCGTAGGCATTCCTGAAATCTTTATGGAAGGTGGTCATAAACTCGACCAGTTTCTCTCACCGGTGTTTGCCCAATCAAAGAAACTTCAACAGGCGCATACTATTGAACATAGTACAGAATATATGCTGATGGGCATTTCAGTTGGACTCGCGCTCATTGCTATCTTTTTTGCCATCAACCGGTTCAGTAAGAGACCAGAGCTCAACGAAGCTGATGGGGCTTCAAAGCTTCTTGCAAACAAATGGTATGTAGATGAGCTCTATGAAGCTGCGATTGTGAAGCCGATGAATTCATTTGCAAAATTCTTAAACAATGTAATGGAGCGATCAGTGATAGATGGCCTGGTGAACGGGGTGGGTCGCTTTCTGCAATATGGCAGCAGGCAGATCAGGTTGGTTCAGAGTGGTCAGGTGGGAAGTTATGTGTTACTGATGGTGCTGGGTATACTGGTATTTTTTGTACTCCAGTTTTTCATAAAAAAATAAAGCACGGAATATGATAATCGATGAGATTATCCGGTTTTGCTGATTGCCTTGAATATTAAATAGTTTTCATAATCTGATATGATACCAGTTCTACTGATACTTATTCCATTACTTGGCGGTTTCGCTTCATTTTTCTTCAAAAGTGAAAGCGGGGCCAGGTCATGGGCGTTGTTTTCGGCTATCGTAACGTTAGTTGTCTCAATTCTTGGGCTTACGGTGTTGAAAGGTTCTTCCTGGTTACTGACTGATGCAGAATGGCAGCCCTTACTCGGCAGCAGGTTTACGGTGAAACTGGATGGGATGAGTCAACTGCTTTGCTTACTGACCGCTGTCTCTTATCCCTTGATCTTCGTTGCTACCTGGTTCACCAGGTACGATAAGGCAAATAATTTCTATGCGCTGATGTTACTGACACAGGCTGGCCTGATGGGTGTATTCGTAGCACAGGACGCGTTGCTATTTTATTTTTTCTGGGAGCTTGCACTTATACCAACTTATTTTCTTTGTTCTAAATGGGGTGGTGAAAGACGAATACCAGTCACCTTCAAATTCTTCATTTACACGTTTGTTGGAAGTCTTATGATGCTCGTGGGAATACTATACCTGTATTTTCAAACACCCGATCGTTCATTCTCTATCCAATCATTTTATAATCTTAATCTTCCTTACGGACAACAGAGCTGGGTTTTTTGGCTGTTTCTCATTGCATTTGCAGTGAAAATGCCCATATTTCCTTTTCATACCTGGCAGCCGGATGCCTATGAGCAATCACCTACCGCTACCACAATGGTGCTAAGTGGGATCATGGTGAAGATGGGTGTATATGGCGTACTTCGCTGGCTGGTTCCCATCCTCCCGCTGGCAACCTGGGCATGGGGAGACACCGTTGCTATGCTCGCGGTGATTGGTATGATTTACGCTTCCCTGATTGCTATCCGGCAGGATGATATTAAAAGGCTGGTTGCCTATTCTTCCATTGCGCATATCGGTCTGATGTGCCTCGCGATATTTGTTCCCTCTGCAGCCGGCATCCAGGGTGTAATGATCCAGATGTTCGCTCATGGTATTAACATTATTGGCCTCTGGATAGTGGTGGAACTGATCGAAAGGCAATTCAAAACAAGGAAACTCTCTGAGTTGGGTGGTATTGCGGAAAAGGCGCCTATGCTTACGCTTCTGCTTGTGATTGTTGCGCTGGCTAATGTTGCGTTGCCATTAACGAATGCATTCATCGGGGAGTTCCTGATGTTCAGCGGCATTTTTGCTTCAACAGCTTCGAAATACAATATGATATTTACGGCTGTTGCAGGTATCAGTATTATACTATCTGCCATTTACACACTGAATATGATTCAAAAGGTTTTCTACGGTAATACTAATGCGGTGACGGCTACAGCAAAAGATATCAGCTTCAACGAATCACTGGCACTTGTGATCATTGTGGGCCTGATACTTTCATTCGGGGTTTATCCGAAACCTATGCTTGAACTTACACAGTCTGTGGCGGATACAATACTGATGAAGATGTCGATAAAACAACCGTGAGTAATGTGAGGATGAGAGAGGGAGTTTTTTAAACCTGCGAAAAAAGTAAAAAATAGATTGGCAAGGTTGGTGGGGCGTTTAACCCCGTGCTGCCATCAGAGAAGGCAAGGACCAACAAAATAAAAATGAACGGATGAATGCAATTATAATTTCGGCAATCTGGGGAGTGGTTATGATGTTCAGCGGTATCGTGAGCAAGAGTAACATCATGATCAGGAACATCGCGACCGCCGGACTATTTATTTTACTGGCGGGGATCGTGATGGACATGAGCGGCAACCCGCTGTTCGACATCAATACCCATAACATGCTGGTGTTTGATAACTTCGGTATGCTGTTCAACGCCATTGCCGTGGGTTGTACCCTGGTTTACTTTCTGCTTTCGGGGCCCGATATGGAGAAAGTCGGCAACAACCTTGCGGATTATCTTGCATTAATATTTTTTGTGCTTAGCGGTGTTGCGATTGCGTCCTCTTTTAATACGTTGTTGATGTTGTTCCTTGGTATCGAGATCATCTCGATTCCTTTATACATTCTAACGGGCAGCGACAAGCGCAATCTGAAGAGCAATGAAGCCTCCCTGAAGTACTTTTTAATGGGTGCTTTTTCAACCGGCCTGATGCTCATGGGAATTACCCTGATTTATGGAGCGAAGGGAAGTTTTAATATGGAGGTGATTTCTCTTGGCAGTGGTCCCCTGACCCCGATGGTCGGTGCGGGAATGCTGTTGTTGATGTTTTCGATGGCTTTTAAGGTTTCGGCCGCACCTTTTCACTTCTGGACACCGGATGTTTATGACGGTGCGCCAACAGTGTTTACTTCATTTATGGCAACCATTGTGAAGGCAGCCGCATTTATCGCCTTTATCCGTCTGTTTAAGGGAAGTTTTGAGTCAATGCACACAGAGTGGCAATTGATCATTTCAATCATTACTGCCGCTACCCTGGTGATCGGGAACATTACTGCGATCTTTCAGCAAAGTGTCAAACGTATGTTGGCGTATTCGAGTATCGCCCAGGCTGGTTTCATGATGTTTGCACTCGTTGCACTGAACAGCCTGGCAGTAGAGGGAATTTTGTATTACGCCGCAGCTTATAGCCTGGCTACGATCGGTGTATTTGCCATACTGCTCAAATTGAAGGATTATACATACGAAGGATATAATGGTCTCGGCAAAAATCACCCGGTGCTTGCTGCAACCAATACGATATTTCTCCTTTCACTTTCCGGCATACCTGCAACTGCCGGGTTTATGGCCAAATTTTATATGCTGTCTGCCGCAGTTCAAAACGGCCGTGTTTTCTGGCTGGTTATACTGGGCGTTGTTTGCGCGGCGATCAGCGTATATTATTATTTCCGCGTTATCCAGGCGATGTACTTCAAGGATGGAGAAAAACAGGATGTTCAGACAAGCCTGCTTTTTCGCTGGAAGCTGATCGCATTGGCAGCCTTCCTTATCTTTCTTGGTGTCTTTCCCGAGTGGCTGATCAATAAACTTTGGTATTTCATGTGATTTGGTTCGGCTTTTTGTGCCCTGACCAGTCTTCTTCCATTGCCCTCGCATTTTGTAATCTATAACCAGCCCTGTGCACCGTGCCAGCACCAATCACTGATTTAATCCATCTCCAAACGAGTGACTTTTGCGATCCGGTGGTACGACTTCCGGTGCCTGAACTTTCCGTTTTAAAGCAATAAGTGCCAACTCCCGGCTTCAAGTGAATGGTGAATATAATTTTGCTCATCGCATATCCTTCCCAGAGAACGACAGTTGGAACGAGCGCGGAGGGCCTGAGGTGGGTCTGATCTGCCACCTTCGATTCCTCCCGCACGCACGGAACGGCAATAAAACCCTGGTCCGCGGGAGGAATCACAGTGGCAATCAGACCCACCTCAGGCCCATCCGGCGTCGTGAGATACCAAGTGAACGCTCCCGCACGCACAATATCAACAGATAACTGACCAGGTATCAGGAGCCACATCCGGTAATCCAGGGGAATATTGTGGATACCGTTCAAATAACCGACCGGGATAATTTTCGAATAGTGGGTCCCAATACTTAATTTAGTACCTGTACCTTGTAATTACGGGTCAGGAGCAACGACCAACAACCAGGGTGACCCGGTTTATATGCCTCCGGCCTAATTCAAACATACCATGAAATTTCTCGATACATTTCTCCTCGCATTCCGTACGGTTCGCGGCAATAAGCTCCGAACCGGTTTAACTGTCGCAATCATTGCGTTTGGCATTATGGCCCTGGTGGGTATCAAAACCGCCATTGAAGCAATGCAGCAAAAGTTTATCGAGAGTTTTTCATCCATGGGGGCCACTGGTTTCACCATCAGGTTCAGGGAACCGCGCAACTTTTTTGGCGGGGGTTCTGAATTGAAGAGAGAAACCAAAGGCCAGAAAAAAGCCAAAAAATCCAGCCTCGGTAAACCCATTTCCCGCGAACATGCAGAGCAATTCAAAAAGCGGTTCGATTATCCCGCTACCGTTGCGCTTACGCTTTTTGGCTCAAGGGATGCGGTGGTATCACTCGGTAGTAAAAAGTCGAACCCAACGGTCTATATCAATGGCATCGATGAAAACTATATCTTTCACAATGGGTATGAAATTGCTTACGGCAGGAACCTTACTACCCTGGATATAGAAACCGGCCGTAATGTGGCAGTAATCGGGGCTGATATTGCCACCAGGTTTTTTGGACAAAATCTTGCAGCCGGTCTAGAGAAAGTCATCAAGATAAACAACATTCCTTTCCGGGTTGTCGGTACACTAAAGCCTAAGGGGTCCACCCTGGGACGAAGCCTGGATAATGTGGTCCTGACTTCCTATAATAACGTGCGGCGTTTTTTTAATTCCAATCCCAATGCCTCTTTCTCTATACAGGTGAAGGTAGATAATATCAATCTGATGGATGGGGCCATAGGCCAGGCCACCGGCGTATTCAGACCTATCAGGCAGCTGTCTACTACCGAGGAGGACAATTTTGTAATGGATAAAAGTGACAGCTTCGTAGCCTTATTGCTTTCTTTTCTGAGTGGACTGACGGGGGCTGCTGTAGTTATCGGATTCATTACATTGATCGGGGCAGCCATTGGTCTTATGAACATCATGCTTGTTGCCGTTACGGAGCGAACCAAAGAGATTGGTTTGATTAAAGCAATCGGTGGAAAAGAGAAGAATATCCGGATTCAGTTTTTATCAGAAGCTATAGTGATCAGCCTGATGGGTGCTTTTTTTGGAGTGATCCTCGGGGTAATTGTTGGCAATAGTTTCGCCCTTGTACTGAACACAGGATTTGTAGTTCCTTATCAATGGATGTTTATCGGGATCATAATTTGTTTTATTGTGGGCCTGCTTGCCGGACTTTATCCGGCTTATAAAGCATCAAGAATGAACCCCATCGAAGCGTTACGTTATGAGTAATTGACTTACTAAAATATGTAAACAAGAAAGCTGCCTGATGGGCAGCTTTCTTGTTTACATTTCATCAATTCTTTCTGCAGACTCATTATTGCTGATGACTTATCTTGGATTTAAGATTCTGTCAATTCTGTCATTCAGATCCTGCAGATGATATCTGCTCATACGGTCGCTATAACCTGCGAGGCTAGCCGAAATTTCTGATTTCAGCGTTCTCAGTGTGCCTTTGGCTACAGACATGATATCTGATTTCCTCACATCGATAACAGGTCCGAAAGAGAAGATTATGCCGCCTCCTGGTCCGCCTGTTGTGGCGGCCGGGTTGACGATTGCTCCCATTCTCTCGACAAAGGATTTTTGCAGATTACGACGGTAATTATCGATAGGTTTTTTACCACTGAGTTCTGTAAAAATTCCTTTTTTCAGATCATCCATATATTCATCAATCCTGTACCCGGATGGATCCCTGTTTACAGAAGATACCAGCCGCTGGAGGCGTGCAGTGGACAACAGGTTACCCAGGTAGGAATCCTGCAAAGTGCTGATACGGTCAGTCACTGGTGTGACGGTTTTTTCCAGTATCGATTTCTCAAGCAACCATGTTGGCGTTTCGAACAAGTGTTTCTGGATAAACGCCAGCGCTTCCTTTTGCCTTGCTCTGGGATTTACTGTAAACACTGCTCCGGACTGATCTGTTGTTTTATAGTTCGTCATGATGCCACCAATGTTTGTTGCAACATGATTAAGGTAACGGTTGTACTGACCGATAACTTCGTTGTAGACAGCAGTTAGCTCTTTGAAGTCTTCCCCTTTTTCGTTCAACCATTCAGGCAACTTTGGTAACAGGTACTTAAGATTTTTTATTCCGTACTCGCTTGCCTTCATGGCATTATCACCGAGGTCTTCCGTTTGGGCACGGGGATCTGCTCCATTCTGAAAATAGAAACGTAATCTTGGGTTGTCATAACGTTGTTTTACCCAGTCGTTCAGTATAGCTTTCTCTTCCTCTTCAGTTTTGTCAAGCACAGGTTTATATCCCCATTCGATAGCCCAGAGATCGTAATCGCCGATCCTTGGATATAAGCCGGCAGGACCTATCTTATCTTCCGGTTGTGCCACGTAATTAAACCGGGCATAGTCCATAATGGATGCAGTGTGACCATTAGCTTCCACATATGCCTTGTCGCGCAGTTTCTCAACCGGCGTGGCAGATGAAGAGCCCATGTTATGAGGAAGACCGAGGGTATGACCCACCTCGTGAGATGAAACGAAACGGATCAGCTGTCCCATAAGTTCATCACTAAATTTACCTGTGCGGGCTTTGGGATCACTTGGTGATGCCTGGATCATGTACCAGTTCCTCAGCAGGTTCATTACATTATGATACCAGTTGATATGTGATTCCATGATCTCTCCGCTGCGTGGGTCATGGATATGCGGGCCCATCGCGTTAGGGATATCTGATGGTTTATAAACAATCGCTGAGAATCTAGCGTCATCAAGGCTCCATGTACTGTCTTCCTGTTTGGTTGGCGCACGCTTAGCCATGATGGCATTTTTAAACCCGGCTTTTTCGAAAGCCTTCTGCCAGTCATTCACTCCCTGGATCAGGTAAGGAACCCATTTTTCAGGGGTGGCAGGGTCGATATAATAGATGATGGGTTTAACCGGTTCAACGAGTTCACCTTTCTTAAACTTATCTACATCGCCCGGTTTCACTTCCAGCTTCCAGCGGGTAATGAGGCTGATGTCTTTCACACCCTGTGGATCAGCATCGAAATCAGTAAATCCTGTGGAGAAGTAAGCAACACGGTCATCATAAAACCTGGATCTCATGGGAACCTTAGGCAGCATTACAATTGATGTGTTCAGTTCGAAAGTAGCATTGCCTGCAGGACCCTGCGATGGTACCCCGGGGAACAATGACGGTGCCGGGGATTTCGAATAGGTCTTCACTGTACGGATCTCAGTATTGATAGGGTAGGTCCTCACATCAACGATATATGACTTATCTGCCTGTACCCCACCGATCCTCAGTGCGGTCTTCACAGAAGGGGCAAAGAAGAAAATATCATTGTCTGAACTGATAAAGTCGGTCAGGTCAAGTACTACCCCTGCGCTATCCTGTGAAAATGCCTTCACATCAAAGGCGGCAGCGATGGGTTGAATGTTGGAATTCTGAACCGTTTTAAACATCGGCTTAGTGGAATCTTTTGCATATACCGAGAATGATATATTTCGAAGGAAGACCCTGTTATTCGGTCCTCTTTCAAAGCGGATCACATTTTCATTGATCTCATCACCGGCAAAACCCAGGAACCCGGAGCGGGTGTTGATAGGGGCTTTTGAGATACGGTTCACCACGAGGATATCTCTTCCCATAACAGAGTCACCCAATTCGAAGAAATATTTGTCTTCCAGTTTATGTACTGTGAATAGTCCTTTACGTGATACGGCCTTTGAAGTGATGACTTCTTTGTATGGTTTCGGCCCGGGCCTTGGGGTTACCGCGGGTGGTCTGGGTCTTGATGTATCTGCAGGAGTTGTTGCAGGTCTTGGGGGTGTCTGCCTCCGGTCCTGTGCCATCGTCAACAGCAGGCTTCCCGTGAATGCAACAAGCAGTACGGATTTTTTTAAACAGTAGTTTTGGTACATATAGTAGTAATAAAATTTAGTAAGTGAAGATACTAAAAAGACCTTTATGGGACAGGTGTTCAGCGCATTGAGAAAAAAAATCAGCGTTGTTAATTTGTTTTTAAATTAAGTCTTTATATTGCCATATAATTTATCCAACAAATGCCTACATTTACGACCGGCATTTGAGAAATTCCTTATCTTGTGAACCCCGTCCTATAATTGAAGTTTAAGTATCTGTTAGAATAATCAGCTTTTACCCGGTAATGCGCGTAATTTTTTAATCTATCCATAAGGTCAATTTTTAAACAACTAAAAAAACAAACAATCATGGCTGAGACTAGACCAACTGCAACCGCTGCTGCAAAGAGTAGTACTTCTGTTCAACCGAAAAAAAGCAGCAATTCCATTTCTTGGGTTGCCCCTGTGTTGTGTATCCTTGGTGGATATGGAATCTGGCGATTTGTATTAGGTAATGCAAGTAATTTTTCTAAGCCTGATCCAGCTGGTGGCTTCTGGCCCAAACACGAAGGCCCGATCGGAGGTCTGGTAAAAATGTATGAGGGTGGAATTATTGTACCTGTTCTGATTGCTTGCTTCTTAATCGTATTGGTGTTTTGTATCGAAAGATTCATGACCATCACCCGGGCAACCGGTAGCGGTAATATCGCTGAATTCATCCGTAAAGTACAGTATCACCTGGCTAACAAAAATGTTGACGCAGCAATTGCTGAGTGTGACAAACAAAAAGGTAGTGTTGGTAATGTTATGAAAGCCGGGCTTCGCAAGTACAAAGAAATGATCACTGATACTGAGTTATCAACTGAGCAAAAAGTAATGAACATTCAGAAAGAAGTTGAAGAAGCAACCGCTCTTGAATTACCTATGCTTGAAAAAAACCTGGTTTTCCTTTCTACACTGGCTTCAGTCGCAACACTTATTGGTCTTCTTGGAACAGTTATCGGTATGATCACTTCATTCTCTGCCCTTGGTGCTGAAGGTGGTGGTTCTGCTGCGGCTGAGCTTTCAAGAGGTATCTCTGAGGCGCTGTACAATACAGCACTCGGTATCGGTACATCCGCAGTTGCGATCATCATGTACAACGTGTTTACAACAAAAATTGACGGTATCACATACGGTATTGATGAATCAGGTTTCACCCTGACCCAGAGTTTCGCAACCCTGTACAAATAATTGTAAAGGGCGTCCCGCCCGCTGTAAATTTCTTTTCGGAGTATTTATGGAAAAGGCGGGAAAATGAATCTCTTAACGAAACAGAAATTATAAAGACATGCCAAAAGTAAAAGTTCCCAGAAAAAGCACGAGTGTGGACATGACTGCGATGTGCGATGTGGCTTTTTTGTTGCTTTCGTTTTTCATTCTTACCACCAGTTTCAAGCCTGATGAGGCACTGAAGGTTACGACACCTAAATCTGTGCAGACTAAACCTGCGGAGATGAAAAATGTGGTACTGGTGACTATGGATAAAGACGGCAAAGTTTATTTTTCTATCGGCGATGACAATCGGGAAGAAAAGCAAAAAACCATTGACATTATCGACCAGCAAAAGCAATTGGGGTTAACTGCCCAGGAAAAAAACGCTTTCCTGAAGACCGGTTCTTTCGTTGGGGTTCCGTTCAGCCAGTTGAAACAATATCTTGGTTTTACTCCTGAACAACAGGCAACCGTAAAGCAACCAGGAATTCCGGTCACTGACACCCTTAACAATGAAATGTCTCTCTGGATGCAGGCTGCAGCTTCTGCGTTTCAAAGTAAAACCATGCAATTACTGGTAAAAGGTGATGCGAATGCAACATATCCTTCTTTCAAAGGCGTAATTGATGCCTTCAAAAAGAATGACCTGATGAAATTCCAGATGATCACGGACCAGGAAAATGTGCCATTGGGTAGCGAATTGTATAAGAGGAATGCAAGCAGGGGTGCCACACAGGAACCCGCTGAGTAAGCCTGAAACAACATTAGAAACAACAAAAACATTTTTTTATGGCAGAAATGGATACCTCCGGTGGGGGTGGGCATAAAAAAGGGCCAGGCGTAAAAAAAGCGAAGAAGCAATCCACAAGGGTTGATCTTACTCCCATGGTTGACCTTGGGTTCCTGCTGATCACCTTCTTTATCTTCACCACTACCATGAGTGAGCCGACGGCTATGAGGTTATACCTTCCAAAGGATACCGAAAAGCCGGAGGAGCAAAATAAAGCCAAGGAGTCAGGAGCACTGACCCTGTTGCTTGGTAAAGACAACCAGATATTCTATTATGAGGGGATCCTTTCCCCGGACGGTGCAAATTTCAAAAGTACCAACTTCAAAGAAGTCCGTGATGTCCTCATAACCAAGAAAAGAAGTACCAGGCCAGAAGATTTTGTGGTTGTTATCAAACCTGGTCCCGAATCAAAATATGTCAACACTGTTGATATATTGGATGAGATGACCATCAGCGAAATAAAAAGGTATGCATTGGTAGATATCGCAGAAGCTGAACTTCAACTGGTTAAAGCTAGCCAGGGCGGTGGAAGTCCGGCAGCACCGGCGCCTGCAAAATAATTCCTGTATTTTAATATGGAATCCGGTTGTAACTGAATCTTAATAACAAATACTTCAACACATGGACATTAATAAAATTATGAGTGCCGATATCCTTGATATCATCTTCGAAGGAAGAAACAAGGAATATGGTGCTTATGAGTTGAGGAAAGGCTATAATAAACGCCTTACCATCGCGATCATCTCCATGGCTGCCCTGCTTGCACTTTTGTTTATTGGCTACCTGCTGGCAAATAATTTAAGCGACGAGGGTGATAAAAAGGAGATGATTGTTGCAGACGTGGAACTTGAGAACATCAAGGAGGAAAAACCTGAGGAACCACCTCCACCACCTCCTCCAAAGCCACCAGATCCTCCAAAAGTGGAAATGACCAAATTCACTCCACCTAAAATCGTAAAAGATGAAGAGGTGAAGGAAGATGAGAAACCACCGGAAGTTGAGAAACTGGAAGACACAAAGATCTCCATTGTAAACCAGGAAGGTGTTAAGGACGAGGGTATCGTTGCTCCACCGATTGATGACGGAAAAGGTGTTGTTGAAGCGCCTAAGAAAGTCGAAGAAGATTACGATAAAACCTTTACCAAGGTAGAAATTGAATCTTCATATCCAGGTGGTCCCGGTGCATGGTCACGTTACCTGAACAAAAGTTTACGTTACCCGCAGGAAGCCATCGATAATGAAATCCAGGGAACAGTTGTAGTTCAGTTCATCGTTGATAAGGAAGGTAATGTGAGTGAGGTTCAGGCAATCAGTGGTCCTAAAGAACTGCATGATGAAGCCGCCCGCGTTATCAAGAAAAGTGGTAAATGGCAACCTGCAGTACAAAATGGTCGCCAGGTAAAATCATACAAAAAACAGCCTATCGTTTTCCGTCTCGAAACAGAAGGATAACAAATAACGGTTTATATTTTTAGTCTCCCGAATTTTCGGGAGACTTTTTTTGTGCCAGATCCATAAGCTTTTAATTGTTAATTTGGGAAACCAGAATGCTATTGTGTCGACACTTACGTATTTAATTAGTCGCACGCATCTTTTTCAAAAGCAGCCACTGGTCACTGGCTATTTTTTCAAAAGCAGCCACTGGTCAATGGCTATTTTTATCATGTGAAGCCATCTGCTCACCAGTAATTTCATCAAACGCAGTCATCGTGAAGTTGAAAAATATCATCAAAGGCTTAACTCCTCCCTTGGTTTTTTCTCTCTTGAGAAAGGCAAGCCGGTCGTTCGGGAGCAACGGGATCATTCCCAATAAGGGAAAGTTTGTCGGAAATTATTCAACATTTGAAGAAGCTGCCAGACACGCCAAAGGTTACGGGGACGAAGCCATCGTTAATAAGGTCAGGGATGCCCTGTTACAGGTGAAAAACGAGACGGGTAAATATGAACGGGATTCAATCCTATTCGACAAGATTTATTATGACTGGCCGCTCCTGGCAATCTTTCAGCATGTTGCGGTACAAAACGATCTGAGGCTATCAGTGGTAGACTTCGGCGGTTCTTTGGGTAGCACCTATTTTCAGAATATTCACTTCTTAAAGCACTTGAATAGCCTACAGTGGAAAGTGGTCGAACAGAAGTCATTCGTGGAAAATGGGCGGCAATATTTCGAAGATAAAAACCTCCGGTTTTTTCACACTATAGAGGAAGCACTGGAAATCCAACCTACCAATATTTTACTTTTTTCGGGCGTCTGCCAGTATCTGCCTAAACCATACGATGTGCTGGACTTTGCATTGTCTTTAGGAATACAAAACCTGGTTTTTGACAGGACGTGTTTCATCAGGGATAAAGCTGATAGAATCACCTTACAACTTGTGCCGAGTGCCATGTATTCCGGGTCATACCCATGTACGTTCTTCAATGAAGAACAATTCTTGCGGAGAATCTCCGAAAAATATGAACTGATCGCAGATTTTGACAGTTATGCAGATGTTGGGATATACCTTCAGGATGGTAAAAAAGTTTATTGGAAAGGCTTCTATTTTAAATTGAAGCCCTGATATTTCCGATTAACTGCATTGCGAAATTCGGTTCCCGCGATGAATTTTCCTGGAAATTGCCTGGGAAAATTCACCGGTCAGTTTTTTAATCTATCTTGGCGAACCGACACCAACTACGACAACCTGTATGATTGAACACATTAAAGACGGTGATGAATTGTTAGCAATCATCATATCGAGCAAGTTCTCCAAAACCGGTATTGAATTTTTTACGCCAGGCGACTTTTCACAACAACTCGGATATATGAACCGACCAGCCGGCTATAGGATTGATCCCCACATACATAATCATATTGAACGTAAGGTTACCTTAACACAAGAAGTTTTGTTTATCAAATCAGGAAAGGTAAAGGTTGATTTCTACAATAACGAAAAGACATATCTATTTAGCAGGGAATTACAAACAGGAGACGTTATTCTTCTTGCATCCGGCGGTCATGGATTTGAGATGATGGAAAATTGCGAAATGATAGAAGTGAAACAAGGCCCTTATTCAGGAGACGCGGATAAAACTAAATTTTAATTAAGGATCTCTAAGCCATGACATGGCTTACAAAACCACTCTTCACCGAAATGCACAACCGTATCTTAACCTAAGTCGATGGAAAGGACCAGTACTAACTTTCAGGCATACGGCAAGTATTATGACCTGTTATATAAGGACAAAAATTATAATGCGGAAGCAGAGTATGTATTTGACCTGATAAAGAAATACGATCCGGAAGCAAAACATATTCTTGAACTGGGTTCAGGTACAGGCAAACATGCCAGGTTGCTGGCGGAACAGGGATTTAAGATTCACGGTATCGAGAGAAGTAGTGAGATGGTTGAAATAGCTCAAAAACTCCCGTCGGAAAACATCAGTTATGAAATAAATGATATCAGCTCTTTTTCGTTGGCAGATCAGTTTGACGTCGCCATTTCATTATTTCACGTTATAAGTTATCTCACCGATAATGCAGACCTCTTAGCTGCTTTTGCTAACGTTGAACGACACCTGAAACCGGGCGGAGTCTTTATTTTTGATGTCTGGTATTCACCAGCGGTGTACCATCAGAAGCCTGAGACAAGGGTTAAAAGACTTTCTGATGATACAGTAAATATTGTACGCATTGCTGAGCCGGTGATTCATCATCGTGTCAATATCATAGACGTTAATTATGAAATAATAATCGAAAATAAAGCGGATAGTAATATCAGGATATTCAATGAGAAACATCCCATGCGTCATTTCAGTGAACCTGAAATTGCATTGCTTGCATCAGCAGTGGGTTTACAGGTAATTTCAGCAGAGGAATTTATGACAGGCGAAACTCCGGGTGAAAATACATGGGGAGTATGCTTCATTTTACAAAAACAAAATCATGTCTAACCCTGTTCCAGTAAATACTCCAAGCCTCACCGGGAATGAATTGAAATATTTGTCTCAATGTATCGAGACAGGCTGGATATCGTCCGAAGGGCCTTTTATCACTGAATTTGAAAAAAAGTTCAGTGACTATATCGGAACTGAACATGGTGTTGCAGTTTCGAGCGGTTCAGCGGCACTTGATATTGCTGTTCAGGCTATTGGTATCGGTGAAGGTGATGAGGTCATCATGCCTGCATTCACCATCATCTCTCCGGCACAGTCTGTTATTCGTGCCGGTGGTATACCCGTGTTGGTGGATTGTGATAAAGATAGCTGGAACATTGATGTATCCAGGATTGAATCAAAAATAAATTCCAGGACAAAAGCTATTCTCGTTGTTCATATTTATGGTCTCCCCGTTGATATGGATGCTGTGATTGCCATTGCGCGAAAACATAATCTGAAAGTTATTGAAGATGCGGCGGAGATGCATGGCCAGACGTACAGAGGAAAAATGTGTGGTAGTTTTGGCGACATTTCTATTTTTAGTTTCTATCCTAACAAACATATAACAACCGGTGAGGGAGGAATGCTGATGTGTAACGATCCTGTTCTCGCATCAAAATGCCGGAAATTGCGGAACCTGGCATTCGAGCCGGAGGGCAGAAGATTTATTCATTATGAGCTTGGTTGGAATTACCGCATGACGAACATGCAGGCAGCATTGGGTCTGGCCCAACTAGAGCAAATAGATACCTTTGTCGCTAAGAAAAGGGACATCGGAAAGTTCTACCAGGAGAATTTAAAGTTCCTTGAAAGCAAAGGATTTATGCTTCCGGTTGAGACGACTGACTATGCAAAAAATATCTATTGGGTTTTTGCTTTGCTTGCTCCTTCGCAAAAAGAAAATGAAGACCTGACCTTATTTCTTTCGAAGAAAAAAATTGGTACACGGCCCTTCTTCTGGTGTATGCATGAACAACCTGTTTTTTTACAAATGGGGCTATTTAAGAATGAGTCTTACCCGGAGTCAGAGAAAATTGCCAGGAACGGGTTTTATCTCCCCAGTGGACTTGGGCTGACACAGGCAGACCAGGAAACAGTAGTCAGCGCAATCAAATCATTTTATGAATAAGTTAAGTATTGGAATTATACTTAAGGAGGGATATACCCCGGAGCTGGGGGGCGGGTTTTCCTATTTTGATTCTGTTGTGGAAGCTATTGACAATTATGAGTTTCATGAAGATCTTGACTTCAGCTTTATAAGCTTCACTCCAGTTGCACATGCGAAATTTAAAAAGAGGATCGATTATATAAACGTCCAGGACTATTTTTCGTGGAATGAAAAAATGATCTTCCGGTTAACTAAAAGACTCAAAAAGAATTCATCTTTTTATAAGCTGAATATCATAAAAGCACTGAAGACAAAACTCACTAACCGCGAGAACAAGTATCTCCGGGATGCATTGATAGCAAAGAAAATTGACATCATTTATAACATAGTTCCCTTTGCGCAATTTTTGGATTATCCTTTTGTTGAAACGCATTGGGACATTGGCCATTTTAGCATGTTTGCTTTTCCCGAGGTAACGATGAATGGCGTATTTGAAAAAAGAGATAAATACTACTCGCAATGGGTCTCAAAGGCATTTGCCATTTTTTGCGAATCAGATGCAGGAAAAGAAGAATTGCTTAGCTACAAGCCCATAAACCCTGAAAGAATTTTTGTTGTTCCGATGTTTGCAGGAAAAATTACCGGGCTGAATTTGGCAAAGGAAGTTATCGACTCGATTTTGCTCAAATACGACCTGGAGTCAGATAGATACTTTTTTTATCCCGCGCAGTTTTGGTCCCATAAGAACCATTACGGACTATTGGTTGCATTTAAGAAATTCACCAAAAAATATCCAGGGATAAGGATGGTATTTACAGGTTCCGACAAAGGGAACCTCGGGTATATAAAGACAGTTATCAAAGAACTTGAATTGGAGAATGAAGTAGTGTTGACCGGCTTTGTATCGACCGAAACATTATATGCCTTTTATAAAACAGCAATTTCCCTGGTAATGGCAAGTTATCTCGGACCAACAAATCTGCCGTTGCTTGAGGCACAGGCAATTGGATGTCCGGTAATTTGTAACGACTTCAAGGGCCACCGTGAACTGCTGCCGTCGGGGTCAAATATTTTCGTTCCGACTGGTGATACTGAAAGCTTATCTCAGGCTATGGAAACTATGCATAATCTGAAGTCGCCCAGAACAGGCATTAGAAATGAACGTTTTACCAAGGAAAATTGTATGAAAAGTATCGAAAGTGGTTTTCTTCGCATCAGAAATGCCCGCAAGTTATTTGGCTGGAACTTCAAACAATATTAGCAATGAGTGGATTACAAATCTCCTGGCTAACGAAGCACTTCCAAAGGTTGTTTGCGTAAGGCCTTTGACCGGCATGATTTTAGAGTATATTTGTAAAATATGGGCTGCGATGACGATTAATTTACTATTTTCAAGGACTTTCATAATAAATTTGCTATCCAAACAATCTTGCAGTCAATGCCCTTTTTAAGTGTCATAATTCCCACTTATAACTGCGAAAAAACTGTCGGGAATTGCCTTCGTAGTCTTGTAAATCAAACTTTTCAAGACTTTGAAATTTTGATCATCGACGGTCTGTCTACTGATAATACACTCTGTCTCGTAAAATCGTTTCTTGAGCAGAATCCTGGTCTTGATTACAAATTTATCAGTGAAAAGGACAATGGGATTTTCCATGCAATGAATAAGGGTGCAGCGCTTGCCAGTGGCAAATGGCTTTATTTTCTTGGCTCGGACGACTGCCTGCATAGTAACGACATATTTGCCCAGGTGAAACAAGGGTTGTCAAAATCAGACTCAACCGATTTTTTTTATGGTAATGCATTGATTGAAGAAACCAAAGCGATATATGATGGAAAATTTGGTTTGCGCCATTTACTGAAGTCAAATATCTGTCACCAGGCCATATTTATTAAAAAGACATTATTCGAAGAACTTGGACCCTTTGATCTTCGATTCCAGGTACATGCGGACTGGGACTTTAATCTCAAGGTATTCCTGGCGGGGAAAGAAAGACAATTTTCAGACTTACTGATAGTCCGTTATAGCAACCAGGGATTTAGTTCTGGTAAAAGGGACATTCCTTTCGAAGAGAAAATACGTCTTATCAAAGCAGACTATTTTCAACATTTCAGGAACCGGGTTAGCAGCAGGATTCATCATCTCAAAAAGCGAATCTTAAAATTTATATTGCTCTAAATCGCGCGTTTCGAAAACTCATTGAGCTCAAAGTCACCCATAACATATGGAGGTACTTGCAATACCTGCACTGAGGAAGACTTCATTATCCGATCAGTAATTTCCTGGCCGGTAATGCTTGCTATGCTCTTTTGAGAGTCGGGGTTTACCAGGATCAGATCGGCGTCCATAGCTTCAGCATACTTCAAAGAGGCAATTGGCAGATTATCTCCTTCGAGGCTTTTATGCTCAATTGCTGCTGTACACCCGAATGTTTGAAGGGTTTCAAATGCTTTTAAAACGGCATGGGATGGATCGATGAATTGATTATTACTAACGCTTGATGTCACCAAATGAATCCTCGCAGACTGGGTTCTCGCGAGTGTTGCTGCAACTTCAAGTTTTCTGACAGGCACCAGCTCCTCCACCGGAACAATGATTAATCTGATACTGCGATCTTTTACTCCAGGGTTTACCTTTAGCACGGGGCAGCTGGTTAAGGTTGCAATTCGCCCCGGAGATGTCATATTTAGTAATGAAAACACTTTTTGCTCATTGGCTTGCCCGAGAATGATAAGGTCGATTTCAAGGGCTTTTGCTTTTTTCACAATAGTGTCCTCAATGTCTCCTTCCACAAGCATGGTCTCTATACTGGCATTTGTCAGTGTGTTTTTATAAATATCTGATCTCAATTTTTGCAGCCTGGATATTTCCCGCTGATATCTTTCTGCCTGGTCAATTGATGGATCTTGCATCCCTGCTGTTGCCCGGGATCCAGAAACGGCATTCATAATGTGCAAAAGATAAACAGAGAGTTCATCGTGGCAGGACAATTCTACAGCTTTCTTAACCGCGATATGCGTATTTACAGTAAAGTCTATCGGCACCAGGATTTTTCGAAGTTCCATAAGATTAATTTCGTGAGTGAATATCACCAACAATGCAGGCATAGCGAATGTAGATCGCAGATATTAAGCCCGGGTTATATTGATATTAGAATCCGGTTAGAATTTGAATTAGGTTGTACATTAATGCGCCCAATGTTCTAAACCTGTCTCATGATGTTGTAACTTTTCATTACAGAAAGATTCAACGCTTAATCTCAGTTCCAAAATGAAATACTTGTTTGTTGTATTGGTGATCTTGTCGTTTTGCTTTTCATGCAAAACGGATAACCGGGAAAAAATGCTTGCAGAGAAAGCCGCTCAGCTGGATGCGAAAGAGCGGGAACTTGAGCTGAGGCAGCAGTCGCTGGCACTAAGAGAGGAAGAATTGCTAAGGCAGGAAAGACTGATAGACAGTCTTAACACGCGGGCTACTGCTGATAGCCTCAGTGTTTTGCATCCCGGCCTGGCTGGATTGTACAACGTTGCCATGCGTTGTATAGAAACCACTTGCGCGGGGTCGGCAATCGGAGATACTAAGTCTGAACAATGGCAGTTTAGTCTCGCTGATAATATGATAAACGTAAACGCCATAAGTAATCAGCAAATTGTCAGGGTATATAAGGGACGGTATGTTGGCAATATGATCGAACTTGTTGTGCAGGCAGATTCGGTCAGCGCTTTAGCGGCCGGTACCATTACAGTTAAATTGGAGCAAACGAGTGACAATCAAATGAGAGGGTCCCGTGAAATTATGCGGCAGGATAATTGTCGCATTGTCTACGATCTCAAACTGCAAAAACAATAATCGAGTTAATATAATCACGCACCATGGTGTTACTAACGGGTCTGGATTTTACTTTGCCTTTCAAGAATCCTGTGATAATATTTTCGATCGTATTATTCATTATTCTATTTGCACCAATACTGCTCAACAAACTGAAGTTTCCCCCTATCATCGGGCTTATTCTCGCTGGGATCATCATCGGGCCTTATGGGTTTCAATTGTTGCTCCGTGATAGTAGCATTGTATTATTTGGTACTGTTGGCTTGTTATATATCATGTTTACAGCGGGGCTCGAGATAGACCTTGAGGAGTTCAAAAAGAACAGGATAAAAAGTTTCATTTTTGGTTTATACACCTTTTTAATTCCCATGGTACTTGGTACTGTGGCAGCATATTATTTACTGGACTTTCAGTTGCCGACAGCCATTCTCCTCGCAAGTATGTTTGCTTCACATACCTTACTTGCTTATCCTATAGCAAGCAGGTATGGGATTGCGCGTTCACGCGCCGTTACCCTCACAATCGGAGGTACGATCATTACCGATATATTGGCGCTGTTAGTGTTGGCGGCGGTAGTCGGAATGTATGGAGGGGAGATAGGTTCCGCTTTCTGGTTAAAACTTGCCGGGTCATCCGCTGTTTTTGCTGCTATTGTTTTTTTGATTTTTCCAATTATTGCCAGGTGGTTTTTCAAAAATTTTGAAGACAATGTTTCTCAATACATATTTGTGCTTGCCATGGTTTTCCTTGGTTCGTTTTTAGCTGAGGCTGCAGGTCTTGAAGCAATTATCGGCGCATTTCTTTCCGGACTCGCCCTTAATCGGTTTATACCCCATTCGTCGCCACTCATGAACAGGATCGATTTCGTTGGGAATGCACTTTTTATTCCCTTTTTTCTCATCAGCGTGGGGATGCTGGTAGACTTTAAAGTATTGTTCAGTGGACCGGGTGCGCTGAAAGTAGCGGGAGTGATGACAGTTATGGCAGTGACCACAAAGTATATTGCTGCATGGTTTACGCAAAAAACGTTTCGGTTGTCCGGTACCGAGAGACAAGTGATCTTTGGTTTGAGTAATGCCAGGGTAGGGGCTACCCTGGCGGTCGTACTGGTAGGCTATAATGTTATCCTCGGCGAAACGGCTTCTGGTTTACCTATTCGTTTGTTGAATGAGGACGTGTTAAATGGAACGATCATTATGATTCTGGTGACATGCATTATAAGCTCATTTGTAGTAGAAAAAGGTGCGAGAAAAATAGCCCTGCAGGAGGCAGAAAAAGTAACCATTTCAGAAATTGATGTGCCGGACAAGATCCTCATCTCACTTGCTTATCCTGATACCGTAGCAGATCTTGTGGACCTGGCATTACTGTTACAACCAAATAAGCGGAAAGCCCCGGTTTACGCATTGCATGTTGTCGGAACCAAAGAGGGGGGAATAAACAAACAAACAACGGGCAAAAAGATGATGGAACAAGCCATCGAACGGGCCGCGGCTACGGATAACAACATAACGCCTATCTCGAGGTATGATCTCAATATAAGCAACGGCATCGTCAATACTATCAGGGAATATAATATAACGGATGTAATTATCGGCTTGCATAGGAAGGCTAAGGACGGGCATGCATTTTTCGGCCCGGTAACTGAAAAAATTGTGGATGGTACAAGCGAAAGTGTTTGGATTTATAAACCAAATCAACCTCTGAATACACTAAAAAGGATAGTAATAGCTGTGCCACCAAACGCTGAGTATGAGAAGGGATTTGCACAATGGGTGACGAGGCTTCTGAATATGTCGATAGAAACAGGACTTCCGCTGACCATATACTCTGGTGAAAAAACTTACAGGCTTGTCGGCTCTATCAACCAGGCTAATAAAACCCAGGCAGTAGTCAATCAGGTAGCATTTGAAAGTTGGGAGGAGTTCCTGATTTTCACCCGCGAGGTAAAAAATGATGATTTGTTTGTAATCATTTCATCACGTAAGGGGTATCTGTCATACATTCCCGAAATAGAAAAACTGCCGAAATATCTGGTAAAGTATTTTTCTGACACGAGTTATATCCTTATATATCCCGGTCAGGTTGAAGATATCTCTAATGCCGATCTAAAACCGCTTACTGATAATTCAGAGGCGCTGGAGAAGGCAAGTGAATATGTAAAGAATATCTTCCGGAAGGATCATTAATATTTCGCCTTTATAGAACTATTATTTAAGGTGACTAATATACCTGGTATGAAAAAATCTCCCGGTGCTCCCAGGAGATTTTTTAGAATCCAAATCACGGTTTAAGGTAATTTCATTTCCCTTTATCAGACGCTTCCTGGTTGGCTAAGCTTTTCCTTAAAATGTCAAGATATTTCTTTGCGTCCTCGTTACCCGGGTCAAGTTCAAGCAGCTTTTCAAAATAAAGTATCGAATCATCAAAATCTTTATCAATATTAGCTTCATATGCTGCCAGGTAGCCGTAGGCCTCAATCAGATGTTTTTTGTTAGTGTCGTCGGCTGTATCTTTTTCAGCTATCTCAATTAACTTCTGGTAGTGTGGGATTGCCAGGCCTTTTTCCATTGTACTATCTATCGCCGTATTGGTTCTGGCCGCCCAGTAATATCCGAAGGTCTGATCCGGGTAGCCTTGCTGGTACATTTTAAATATGCTGTCAGCCGCTATATAGTCAGATGCCTTGTAGCTCGCGATTCCCCAGTTAAACAAATCGATGTTCCGTGGGGAGGGATTATTGCGATGGTATTTCCCAAGCCATAAGGCCTCCTTTTGAAAATCTCCGCTTTCATGATATAAGTCTGCAATTTTTTTATAGTAGTCCAGTGCCTTCACAGAATCGCTCTCCATTGCCAGTGCCCGTTGATAGTACGTGCTCGCGGAATCATCCATTCCCGGCAACGAGTCATAGATTTCCGCCATTCCTTCGTAATCTTTAACAATAAAGCCAGTATCTGTTTGTACATCGAAATACCGGTGCATATAGGCAAGCGCGCTATCCGGTTTCTTCAGCTCTTTATAACTATAGGCAATTAACTTCAAAAGCCTCGGCTCCACGTTTGTTCCAGCCATATTCATAAGCTTGTTTGCGTTTTGCAGGGCTGAATCATATTGTTGCGATGCGAACATCAAATCTGTGATCATGTAATCGTGTTCAATGCTTTTATCAGTTGAAGCGATGTATTTTCTCAGGTAATCCTGTGCAACATTTACATCCCTGAAATAATAGTAATAATACAGGTCATACAGCGCAGGGGCATAAAGGGAGTCGATGGAGACAGCTTGTTTAAAATATTTGAGGTACATGTCTTTGTTGTCCTGCGAAGTGAATATTTTTCCGATTTTATATATGGCTGCTACATAATTTTTGTCTTTTTCTAAAGCGTTCTGGTATGCCCGGTAAGACTCCGAACCATTTCCAAGTTTACGATACAGGTCCCCCATCGTAACATATAAGGCAGGGTTTTTCTTATCTCTTTTCAACGCTTTGTTTATCAATGCCAGGCCATATGCCGGATCTCCGGCCTTAGCATCCATTTGAGCTTTGGCTACGGCATGCAGGACAGCTGGTTTTTTTTCTCTTGTTTTCTTCAGCGCATAGTCAAAATTGGCCTTTGCTTCAGCTTTGTTACCCTCTCTTAAATGGATGTGACCCAGGGCGGCTTTCAACAGCGGGGTGGAAAGGACTTCGGCAGGGGCAGACAAAAGCTTTTGCTTTGCTTTGGCTACACTATCTTTCGCGAGATAGATCTGGGTTAGCGAGTACCAGGCATCACCGTCATTGGGGTTACCGGTCAGAATTGCCTGAGCCTTATCTTCAGCGCTCTTGTATTTCTCGTGATAAATATCATTCGCTACGTCCTGGACCGACTGGCTGAATAAGCAGAGTTGATTCAACACCAGCATACCCATTAAAAGAATAAATTTCATATGAGATCGTTTTAATAATTTAATAAAATGTTATGGCTCTACTTCAAGTACCTGCAATCTTGAGTTCATTAACAAGAGATCCGTAATGTGTTTTCCGGTAAATGTAGATATACGTGTTTCCGAGTCAGGATTAACCAGGATCATGTCAGCAAGGATCAGCTGGGCATATTTCAACGAAGCATTTGCCAGGTTTTTTCCTTCTAACTCTTTATGCACGATAGGCAATGAAAATCTGGTTGCTTTCAGCGTTCTGTAAGTGTGCAGAACAGCCTGCGAGCAATTGTTGGACATCATCGCACTTTTTCCTCTAAGCGTTACAAGATGAACTTTCGCGTGGAATTTATTTAACAAACCCAAAAGCAGATCAATCTTACTCAGCGGTATTAAGTTTCCGACTGGTACAACGATAGACCGTATTTTTTGATCAACAGAACCTGGTTTTGCCATGAGAACAGCACAATTGCCTGACCGCGCGATTACATTTGGCGAAACCCGGTTAAACGTAGGCAATACGCTCTGGCGGTTGTGCTTAGCCAATATAACGAGGTCACACTTTAATTCCCTGGCTCGCTGAGCTATACACTGTTCAACATTGCCTTTCATAATGGACGTGTAGACGTTACCGTTAGCCGGCATTTGCTCCATGATTCTATACCGTAGTTGTCTTAGCTTGTTCGTTTCGACCAATGTGAAATCTATATTGTTCGACGCCCTTGTATTCCATGATGACACCAGTAACCTTCTGTAATGAGAGACCGGGCCGATCACATGTAACAAGTTAATCACCGCATTTTCGGGATCCAGCATGTCTATTGCTTTCTTTAAAGCAATATCTGTATTCACAGTAAAGTCAACAGGCACTAAAATTTCTTTAAAAACCATATATCCCGGTTTAAAGCAATCGTAAGCAGATTGCAAATACTGAAAGGAGTAAGTTACATCGCCTCTATTAGGTGGGGATTACAGGCAAATTAGAATTCAATTAGATCAGGTTAAGTTGAAGAATTCAGTACGATAATTTATTCTTCTGAACAAACAAGCAAAGTTTGAAAGGATTCTGATCGATAAAAGTGTTTTATTGCTTCCAGAATTCCACCCGCCCCTATTTCCTTGGAGATATGGCTGCGGGGCAACATAGAAACCGCCTCAATCAATTCTCCCTCTGCATTGCCAACTACAACACCGTTGAATCCACATTTAAACATTTCCAAATCATTCAGCGTGTCGCCAGCTACCAGTGTTGTATCCGGATCTGCCTGCAAAAAATTGATCAACAATCTTAATGTACTTCCTTTGTTTACGCCTTTCGGTAAGATATCCAGGAATTTGCCGGCAGAGTAGATCACATCACAGTTTAAATTTTCCGCAGCTTCACGGACGCCCTTGATCACATATTCATCACTGGCATAAAATGAACATCTCCGTTGTTGCGGAACTTCCTGGTATTTAAGGCCCGCAAAGTCTCTGACAGCCTGCCTGATTTCGATATGGCCGGGCCATTTCTTTTCTATTTCTTGCTGTATTGGTTCTATCGGGTCCAATGTGTAACCATTTACAATGGTTGCGCCCACATCACAAATGATAAAGTCAGGCTTAGGAATAAAGGGATCATCTAATAAAGGAATGACTGTGTCAAGTCCGCGGCCCGTTACGAAAATTAATACGATGTCCGGATCACTACGGATCATCTGATAGAGTTGTTGCTTGTGAAATCTTTTGCCTGCTAAAAAAGTGCCGTCAAGGTCAGTTGCTAATATCATCGTTTATATTTTCGAACTTACCTTGCAACCTAACCTGTCAGCATTAGCAGTTAATTAAGATGACATTATAATTTAATTAGAGACTAATGATTTTGTCACTAACAGGATATTAGCTTACTCTTTTACGGTTAAAAATGTAGCTGCGGGGTAGAAGTTTATGCATCTGAAAGCAAGCATTTAAGATAAGCCATTGAGGTTCCTTATTGCTAACGGCAGGACTATAGCAAAGGTGCTACCCTCGCCGGGAGTAGAGTCCACTGATATTTCACCCTTATGTAATTTCAGGATCTGCGATGACAATGATAGACCCAGACCAAAACCTGTGACCGGCCCCACATCGTTTTCCCTGTAAAAAGGTTGGAAAATAAAAGGCAGGGATTCAGTGGAAATGCCCTTGCCGGTATCTTTGACGAGGATAGTAGCTTTGTTGCCTGATATCGTGAGTTTCACAAAAGCAATGTGATTATCTGAGTATTTACAGGCGTTCACAATGATATTCTTAATGGCGCTGAATATCAGTTGGTCATTTCCAAATACCAGGAGGTTTTCTTCATTCAGCGGAAGTTCGTTAAAATCGAGTTTTACCTGGTAGCCGGGGTTTATATTTTTCATTTCCCTCGGCATCCGCAACAAAACCTCATCTATCCTTACAAGGTTAATTTCTAATCCGGTCGATGTGCCCGAAGCTGAAGCAAACTGCAGCAACGTGTGCGTTAGCCTGTTGAGGTGATGCACATCTTCGAGTACAGATTGAATGATCAGCCTGTATTCTTTTGCCTGGCGATCTTTCTGCAGCGAAACTTCGAGTTGACTGAAGATCGATGTAAGCGGTGTCGAAAGCTCATGTGAGGCATTTGCAATGAATCGTCCCTGGGTTTGAAAACTTTCTTCCAGGCGGTTGAGTAGCACGTTCAAAGTGCCCGTAAGGTAGGACCATTCATCATTCTGAGCACTGGCTTTTATTCTTTTAGCAAGATTTTGCGCTGTTATTTCATTTACATCGTCGGCTATCTTCCTGATTGGCTGTAGCAGGCTTTTTGAAAACAAATAGCCTGCGCCAACAGTAAGTAAAATGCCGCCAAAAAAACATAACCACAATACGAACCGAAGCTGATCAAGATTCTTTTTGCCTTCAGGATCATACGCCGCCGCGATCACAGTAACCGCCTGGTTACCTTTTTGATAATGATATGCAACCACATCTTTTTCGCCAGCAAGAAAATATACGTTTTTATCTCTTTTTGCCCTCTTCAGAATTTCGTTGCTGACAGCAATAGTGTCATCCACCTTATCAGTATATACGTATTCAAGATTGCCCGCGCTGTCATAGGCCTGTATGCTTTTGTCAACCATCGCTACACTGGTACTGGCGTCAATTTTTTGGATCAGTGATCTGTTGAACACGTCTCTCTGTCCCAGCAGTCTTGCCGTGGTCATGGCACGGTTGACCAGCCTTGTCCGAAAATTCCCTTCCCGGTTTTCGTAAGCAAAATAATAAATGGACAGGCAGACTACTGTCAATATCGTAAATACGATCAATGTAAAGAACAATGTAATTTTAATCTTAACAGGCATTATTTAAGGCTCTCTTTTAATATGTACCCTGTTCCAACAATAGTCTGAACCAGTTTTTCAGCAAACGGTTTATCTATCTTATTTCTTAGATAATTGATATAAACATCAATCACGTTTGTATTGCTGTCAAAGTCCGTGTCCCAGACGTTTACTGCTATATCAGCCCGGCTAACCACACGGTTTTTGTTCCTGAGGAGGTATTCAAGAAGTTGAAATTCCTTTGCAGTCAGATTGATTTTATTTCCGTCCCGGAAAACTTCCATTGTATCAAGATTCATTTCGAGGCCACTGGCTTTCAGGAAATTCCCAACCGGAAGATGCTGATTCATAACATGTTTCAGTTGAGCCCTGATCTTCATCAATAGCTCTTTAAATTCAAATGGTTTTACCACATAATCATCGGCCCCTGCATCATACCCCTCAATCTTATCGTCCAGCCTGCTCATAGAGGTGAGCATGATAACAGGTATCTTTTCGTTTTGATTACGAATCAACTTACACAATTCGAATCCATTGATACCGGGTAGATTTATGTCGAGGATCACAAGATCAAAGCTATGGTTCATAAATATGCTTAGCCCGATGTTCCCATCATATGCAACTTCCACATGATAGCCATGTTCAGAAAGACCGAACTTTAGTGTATCAGCTATCTTGCGTTCGTCTTCAATTATCAAAACTTTTCGTTCTTCCATTGTGAATATGATTGTAGACATTCAAAAATACCTAATAGTAAAGTATTACGGCATTTCTAATCATTTTCTAATCCAACCTTAACCCTGGGCTAATAGGATACGGCTACTTTGCGCTATTAGCTAACACAAGAGGCACTAACAGCTATTTTTCGGGTTAATCTACAATGGATATTAAATAGTAAAGATGGAGAAGTTCTGGAGCAGTATTTATTTTGGTAACACTATCGCGGATTGGGCGATATCCATAGCAATCGTGCTGGCGGGGCTATTGATTCTGCGACTGGCGAAGCATCAGCTTTTGCGTTGGCTCAAAAGGTGGTCAACGAATAGCAGAACTACAATAGATGATTTTATAGTTCGGTTCATAGAGAGTTCTCTTATTCCCTTTTTATATTTTGCCTGTCTGTATGTTACCAGTCTATGGCTGGTACTACCCGTGCATGTCGATGATATTATTGGCGTGGCGATGTTATTGGTGTCGACATTCTATATACTAAAATCCATTTCAGCATTTCTTGAATATTTTATCATCAGCATCCTCAAAAGGCAGGCAAACGGAGAATCCAAAGAGAAACAGGCCCGTGGCATACTGATCATCCTTAAGGTTGTGGTTTGGCTGTTTGGGATCATTTTCGTGCTTGACAATCTTGGTTATAACATAACGACAATTATAGCTGGTCTCGGTATTGGTGGTATAGCGGTAGCGCTGGCGGCGCAGACTATTTTGGGGGATTTGTTCAGTTATTTTGTTATCCTGTTTGATCGTCCGTTTGAAATCGGCGACTTCATCGTTGTCGAGGATAAGATGGGAGTAGTTGAATACATTGGTATAAAGACTACCCGGCTAAGAACACTTGGAGGGGAACAGCTAATCTGTTCAAATAAGGATCTTACTGATTCCCGCATTCACAATTATAAACGGATGGAGAAGCGCAGAGTTGTGTTCCAACTCGGCATTACGTACCAGATCGAACCGGATGTCCTGGAAGAGATACCATCCCTGGTCAGGACGGTCATAGATGCTAAACAGGAAGTACAATTTGACAGGGGACATTTCTCCGGATTTGGAAATTCGAGTTTGAATTTTGAATTTATCTACTACGTTTTGAACGCAGATTATTCTGTCTTCATGAATATTCAGCAACAAATTTATTTTGAAGTATTCCGACTGTTTAACGACAGGGGAATTTCTTTTGCTTACCCAACCCAGACCTTGTTCATCAATAAATCAGAAACCAGTGATTTGGAAGCAGTTTAGATTCTATTTTAGGCGCGCTTAGTACTCTCACTGCTTCCTTTCCGGAACTTAAACCGTTCACTGCAAGTAATAGCACAGTGATCCCGACAAGTCTGGTGATTACCGATGCACTGACAAAGGAATTCCATAAAACTTTATTAATTTTTACGCCTGTGGAAACGCGGTTCTTATAGCATCTTAAATGCAAAACTATAAGAACATGGAAACATCAAAAATCTTAACTGCGGACATCCTCGATATTGTATTCGACGGAAAAAACAAGGAATATGGTGCCTATGAGTTGCGTAAATCGTATGCCGCTCGACTTAGGTTGGCCATAACCGTTACTGGTAGCATTGTGTTGTTGTGTGTTGCAGGCTTTTTATTTGCTGACGAAAAGGAGATGATAACAGGAAGGATGATAGACATACCCGAAACCGAATTAGCTAAGGTTTTGCCAGACAAAGCTGAACCTCCGGTTATTCCACCTCCACCGGTAAAGCAACCGGAAGTTAAGGAACGGCGTAATGTAACCATTGTTGTTGTACATGATCAGCTGGTTCCACCGGATGAAGTAATTCCCTTAAACGAAGATCTTGACAAAGCCAAAATTAGTCTGGTCAATAAAGATGGAGTGCCATTTGAAAACCTGGCCCCTTCCATCGGAGAATCTCTTGAAAAGGGGATCATAGTTGAACCAAAGAAAGAGAACCCGGACTCCGTATTTCTTAGCGTGGAAATTGAGTCGAGTTATCCCGGAGGAGTTGAAGCCTGGAAAAGGTTCCTGATCAAAAACCTGTCGAACAATTATCCACAGGATGCGGCTGAAGCAGGAATACAGGGCAAGGTTGTAGTCATGTTCATAGTGGATAGAGATGGAAATCTTAGTAATGTCCAGGCAGTTGAAGGACCAAAAGAACTTCATGAACCCGCCATTAAAACCATTAAGAAGAGCGGTAAGTGGCAGCCAGCTCAACAGAATGGAAAAATTGTGAATTCCTACAAAAGACAGCCTATAATCTTCACAATTGCGGACCAATAATATAGACGTTTTTGCTAATTATTTTTCGGGCTGATAGAAGACAAAGCAGTGACCTCCCGTCCAACTGTCTTGGTCTTTTTTTGGTTCTTTAAGTTGCCGCAGACTTAAGCGATCAGCCATTATACATGACCTTTGGGCGACTTTATTGTCGAACTATTCACCAGATCTTAGTATCCAGACTTCCTTTTTTGTTGCAAACCAGATAATGCCACCGCGCAGAGCCCCAGTTGCAGCTACCAGAAGATCATTATTTTTGCACAAATTTTTCCGGTATGTCTTCAAAGCTTTCAGGGTGGGATGATACAATAGTGGCTCTTTCGACAGCCCCTGGAATCGGGGCGATTGCTGTGATAAGACTAAGTGGTAAAGATACGTTTCGTATAGTAAACGAATTGTTCCCATCAAAAAACCTCTTTGAGCAGCCTTCCCATACACTGCATGTAGGGTATGTTGTTGATGACGGCGTTACACTGGATGAAGTGGTTTTGGGCCTCTATAAAGGCCCTAAGTCTTATACCGGTGAAGATATCATTGAGGTTTCCTGCCATGGATCTCCGTTTATTCAGCAACAGCTTATACAGGCATTTGCGGCTCATGGTGCCCGTCACGCAAAGCCCGGTGAATTTACCCAGCGGGCTTTTTTAAATGGAAAACTGGACCTTACACAGGCCGAGGCAGTGGCTGACCTGATTGCAAGCAATACCGAGGCTTCCCGAAAGGCTGCCCTCAATACGATCAGGGGTGGATTTTCTCATGTACTCAGCGAATTGCGGGACAGACTGATAAAATTCTCCGCACTCATAGAGCTTGAACTGGATTTCTCGCAGGAAGATGTTGAGTTTGCCGACCGGACCCAGCTTTATAGTTTGCTGGACGAAACAGCGGAAACAACCGGTCGCCTTATTCAGTCTTTCAGGCTTGGAAACGTGATTAAAAACGGTGTACAGGTGGCCATTATCGGTAAACCGAATGCGGGTAAATCAACTTTACTGAATACCCTGTTGAATGAGAACCGGGCTATTGTCAGCGATATAGCAGGGACCACCCGAGATACCATTGAAGAGGTATTAAACATTGATGGGATACTTTTTCGTTTGATAGATACTGCTGGCATAAGAGAACACACTACTGATGTGATCGAAAGCATAGGTATTGAGAAAAGCCTGGAAAAGATGGCTCAGGCAGATATTGTCATCTATATTTTTGATATCAATGAAGAGACGCCTGAACAGATCCAAAGCGTTGCTGATGATCTTCAACAACGGTCAATAGATTATATCCTGATCGGAAATAAATCTGATCTCGCTGGTCCCGAACTTCATGAGACCTTTAAAAAATTTGAAAACCTGATTCCTGTTTCGGCAAAAACAAAAGAACATATCGACGTATTAAAAGACCGGCTCACAGCCATGGTGCTGGAAGGTAGTGTACAAACTGAAGGTGCGATCGTTACCAATGCGAGACATTTTGATTCTCTTCAAAAAATAGCGGTTTCGGTACATGAGGTCCGGCAGGGACTCGAAAATAATATTCCATCGGATCTCATCGCCCTGGATATCCGCAGATGCCTGCACTTCCTCGGAGAGATAACAGGAGAGATCACGCATGAAGATCAGCTGGACTATATATTCAGCAAGTTTTGTATCGGGAAATAAATTTCATACCTAATTTTACTTCTCCTTCATTTACCTTACAAGCCGCAATCCGCCAGTGGGGGAGCCCATGGTATCATTTTTGTTTCAAGTATAACTTACCTTTGATAATATGCAGAGGAAATCTAATTTTTTTTCTCCCCTCCTTATTCTAATATACTGTGCTATCAGTTCTTGTAGTGCTCCGCGGTCGATATTAACATCGGGTAAAGTGCTGCCGAAAGGACAAGTCAGATTCGGGATAAATAACACTGTTAACGTTTCATCCGCTTCCATTGAGCAATCCATCAAAGGTTACAGGAATCTTGCAGAATCTGTTTCGAAAAAAGATACCGTTATTTATTCTCAGCAAATTGCCAATCTAAATTCAGTTTTTATGGCGTATTGCTTAGATCCTATCAGTTACAATACCGAATTCTATTTCAGATATGGTTTGGGACATCGTTTTGATATAGGTTACAGGAACACAGGCGGCGCCAATGCTTTTGATGTGATGTATCAATTTATGGGTTCCAATAAAAATAGTAATGAATCAGATCAAGGCGGATTTTACGGCAGTATCGGAACTCAGTATTCCTGGCAGAATTACGGCTTCGTAAATTTCTCCAAATTCAATATAGTTCAAAAGCTTTTCGGATGGGATATGAACAGAAAAGACATTACCATTCCTTTGGTTTTCAGCAAGTCATTCGGGCCAGAAGAACGTTACGGTGGTTTTTCATTCGGAGTAGTTTACTCCCACAGTTTTATCAAATACAAAATCTCTCCGAAAAATATTTATGCGGAAAAGATAATGGATCAGGTTCCGGCGGAGCTGTTATTGCCCATTTCCCATAAATCAGGTTTTGATGCGTATGGAGCTTTTATCAATGTAAAAGTCGGAAAAAAATATGTGTTTTTTAATTTCTCATTGGCAGCGTACTATCAGAATTATGGAAGATACAAAATGCTGGGTCGCTCGGAGGTATTGCTGAAAGGAATAAGCATTGTTCCCTCTTACGGACTGCAGTTTAATATCTTTTCTAAAACGAAAAAGAAACCTGTGGATGGAAAGTAGATTCTTAAAACGTCTCCCAGGATTCCCTAATTACTTTCGTATCGGGAAGTAGCCTTATGTCATGTAGGCAAATCAGACGAATGTATCGCGGCCTTGATCTTTCATGCCACGTTGGTGTTGATGACATTATTCTATAATTGTGTCTGGTGGTATGCAATTAAAAAGGATGAGCTTTTAGAAGATAATGTAGACGAAAAGCTTATTCGCGCCCTTAGAAGGGATTATGCAATTGCCCATGGGCTGTACCTGGCGGCCTCATCTTCGCTTGTGGAGCGTTCCTTTCAGTATTATGCCTGTTTTGTTTTTATACGTCTATTTGGCCTTACCACGGGTCAGCGAAAAAAGGGTAAAGGGAGGTATGATCCAATGAAGTGTCGACAATCGGAGGGCCTGTTTTTTGTATCATCTTAATTTAAAATCCCCATCATGAGTACAAGCACTAATCAACCTGAACTGGTTTTTTCAGATGACACCTACCAGTTAACAGGTGTAGCTATTTCTAAAGCCGGCCGTTTGTTTACGTGTTATCCGCTATGGCCGGGTCCGCATAAATGGGGGTTAGTTGAAATTGTTGGGCCTGAGGCATGCAGGCCTTATCCGGATGAACGATGGAATAGCTGGAAGGAAGGTGACAATGGAAAGGATAAATGGGTTTGTGTGCAGGCGGTGTATGTTGATGATGAGGATTACCTATGGGTAGTGGACCCGGCCTGCCCTTTCATGGAAGAGGTATATGATAACAGTTTTAAGCTGGTTAAATTTAATTTGGCCACCGATACCATAGAAGAAGTGTACACGTTTGATGACGTCCTAAGCAACAAAAGTTACATCAACGACGTGCGGGTTGATACCAAAAGGAAAATAGCTTATTTAACGAACTCTAATGAAGGGGGAATAGTGGTGGTTAATTATGAAACGGGAACAATCAGGGAGTTATTACGCAATCATTATTCAGTGAAACATGACCCCTCCTTCAAACTGTTGGTGGATGGAAAAGAATTTAAAAAGAATGGCAAACCGGTTCAGCTTCAATCCGATGGAATTGCATTAACTGCGGATGGCGAATGGCTGTATTACAAACCGCTCACAGATGATAAACTGTACCGGATCAGAACGGAATTTTTGCGTAATGAAGAAGTGGGAGAGGATGAACGGGAGGCTGCCGTGGAAGATCTGGGAAGATTTGCTGTTACCGACGGGATGATCTTTGATGCAAGAGGCAACCTGTATCTGGGAGATTACCCGAACTACAAAATGTTAACAGTGACGCCTTCACAAAACATGGAAGATTTATTGTCAGACGAAAGGCTGATCTGGCCGGATAGTTATGCCATCTCACAGGATAATTATTTATACATCAGCTGCTCCCAGATCAATAAGCAACCCGATTATAATGAAGGCGAAAATAAAAGAACATCCCCTTACACGATTTACCGCTTAAAGTTGCCTGCTACCTAAACAGCCGCATTCATGAAGTCTTTTACTTCGTAACGGTGTGGAAGCATGTTGAATATCATGGGATCAAAAAACACCGATTCGATCATTCGGCCTATCGAATCTCTTGATTATTCCATATATTCATCATCAGCATGGCGGCTCTGATCAAATTCCCTGCTTCATCACACATGAATAAATACTATTTGGTTCTATACGTTTTGCTGTTTACGCAGCAATCCTTCAGCCAGGCCACTTCGGGAAAATTGGCAAACTTCACGATCAACGCGAAGACATTGCAAAATGCTGGCGGTGAAAATAAAAATCGCAATGTAACCGTTTATCTTCCTCCCGGTTACGAACAGGGGACCAGGCGTTTTCCGGTAATTTATTATTTGCATGGATTTATGGGAACCGACAGTATATCTTCATCAATGAAGATGATCCTCGACAGGGGAATTGCCCAACAAAAGATCCGTCCATTCATTTTAGTTATTGCCAGCCATTATACATTATACGAAGGAAGTTTCTACAGCAACTCGTCCCTTACCGGTAATTGGATTGATTTCCAGGCAAAAGAATTAGTAGAATATATCGATAGGAATTTCAAAACGCTGGCTACCCGGGACGGACGTGGAATAGCCGGTCATTCCATGGGAGGATATGGAGCAATAAAAATCGGTATGCTGTTTCCGGATGTGTTTAGCAGCGTGTATGCATTGAGCCCGGGTCTATTGGCATTCGTAAAGGAGTTTGGTCCCAACAGTGATTCGTTCAAAGAACTGGGCCAGATTAAAACGCAGGAAGAATTAAAGAAGACATATTATCCGAAAGTACTCATAGCAGTGGCCAGGGCCTGGTCACCTAACCCTGCAAAGCCTCCTTTCTACTGTGATGTGCCGTTTACATACCAGGGAGACAGTTTAATTGTAAACGACGAAGTCATGGAGAAATGGAGTCAAAACATGCCCGTGTATATGGTGGATAAATATGCATCGAACCTTCGCAAACTAAAGGCATTGAAGCTTGACTGGGGAAGAAATGACGCGAGTCGTTTTCCGGTTCAGTGTGGTATGTTCAGTCAGCGGTTGGAGAATTTAGGAATTAATCACTTTGCTGAAGAATACATCGGAAATCATGGAAATAAAATCTGGACGACAGACGGACGGGTTTTGAATGACTTGCTTCCTTTCTTCAATGAGTATTTAAAATTCGATTAATTAATAACTGCACATGCTTGCGCTCCTGGGGTTCTCTACCATTGTTGTATTCCTGATCCTGATTTTAACGAAAAGGCTTTCGGTGATCACCGCGTTGGTATTGGTACCGGTGTTATTCGGATTACTTTCGGGCCTTGATCCAAAAGAACTCGGTGAAATGATGCTGGCAGGAATCAAACAGGTAGCTCCTACCGGGATCATGCTTGTATTTGCTGTACTGTATTTTGCCGTTATGCTTGATGCGGGGCTGTTTGACCCTGTTGTAGCATTCATCGTCAGAACAGTTAAAGGTGATCCGTTGAAGGTAGTGATGGGTACTGCCATTCTTACTATGATTGTGCATTTGGATGGAGACGGTACGGCTACGTTCATGATCGTCCTCTCCGCTTTTCTGCCGATTTATAATAAGTTGAAGATGAGTCGCCTGGTGCTCGCCGGGATTGTAGCTCTCAGCGTTGGTCCTCTGCATCTGGTGCCCTGGTCAGGTACCTCGGCCCGAGCGATTTCAACATTAAACACCTCAGCTGATAAACTCTTTAATCCTAACCTGCCAGCTATCGTTGCTGGCATAACCTGGGTATTGATTGTTGCATACATCCTGGGAAGAAAAGAACGAAAACGATTAGGTGTAGTTGATTTTGCCTACCAACATCATGCATCCTTAAGCGAAGAACAAAAATCGTTTCGCAGGCCTAAGTTAATCTGGCTAAATGCCGTCCTGACGGTTTTATTGATTGTGATTTTGATGAAAGGTTGGATGCCTGCACCAGTTCTGTTTGTCATCGCAAGTGTATTTGCCCTGCTGATCAATTATCCTGTACTAAAAGATCAGCAAAAAATAATGAAGAGTCATGGGGCGAACATTTTTTTGGTGTCGAGTATGATCTTTGCCGCAGGGATTTTTTCCGGAATTCTTACAGGGTCGAAGATGATCGAAGCGATGGCATCGACATTGGTATCGCTGATTCCGGA
The DNA here is from genome assembly GCF_054461535.1 of Flavitalea antarctica. NCBI lineage: Bacteria > Pseudomonadati > Bacteroidota > Chitinophagia > Chitinophagales > Chitinophagaceae > Flavitalea > Flavitalea antarctica. The sequence goes on along the minus strand of NZ_JBTLQG010000005.1, from coordinate 133,616 downwards.
AGGGCAGGCCAATTTGTTACCAATACTGACAGCGGTGACCAGTATGCCATCCAGTATGCTCTTTACACCAGATGCGTATTATTTTGGTGTTGTGCCGGTTTTGAGCCAGGCTGCGCAGAATTATAACATTGATCCGCTGGAGATTGGCCGTGCTGCGTTGTTGGGACAGATGACTGTTGGCTTTCCTTTAAGTCCACTGACCGCGTCCACCTTTTTGCTTATCGGCCTATGCGAAGTGGAGCTGGGCGATCACCAGAGATTTATTTTTAAGTGGGCATTTGGAACCACCATCGTTATGACCATCGTGGCAATTATTACGGGTTCAATACATATTTGATTTATGAAAGACAAGATACGGATTGGTTGTGGCGCGGGTTTTTCGGGCGACCGGTTAGACCCCGCTATTATCCTTGCTGAGCAAGGCAACCTCGACTACCTGGTATTGGAATGCCTTGCAGAAAGAACAATCGCTCTGGCGCAGAAACGTAAAATCAAAGATCAGACAAAGGGTTATGATCCTTTACTGGAGAGAAGGATTGAATCGTTGTTACCCGCGCTGTCGAAAAATAACGTAACGCTCATTACCAATATGGGGGCTGCCAATCCCATGGAAGCTGCAAAGAAAGTTGCCGATATAGCGCGGAAGCTGGGATTGAAAATCAGGATAGCAGCGGTAACGGGTGACGACGTTTTTGAAAAGCTTGATACCTCTTCAATCGCCCTTGAGACCAATGAACCGGTTGGCAATTCCGGTGAACTGATTTCTGCAAATGCGTATTTGGGCGCAGAGGGACTTTTAGAAGCACTGCATGCTAACGCAAGTGTTATTATTACCGGCCGGATAGCCGACCCTTCATTGTTCCTGGCACCGATGATCTTTGAATTCGGTTGGTCTACCAGCGATTATGATCTGTTGGGCAAGGGTACGGTGATTGGGCACCTGCTCGAATGCGCAGGTCATATCACCGGTGGGTACTTTGCTGATCCAGTTAAAAAGCCAGTTGAAGGTTTGCATAAACTAGGGCACCCGTTTGCTGATGTTAACAAAGACGGATCAGCAGTTATCAGCAAAGTAAAGGGCACAGGAGGCGTGGTAAATCTTATGACCGTCAAAGAACAACTGTTGTATGAGGTGATCAATCCTTCTGAATATTTTACGCCAGACGTGATAGCTGATTTCACATCTGTAAAATTACATGAGATCAGTCACGACCAGGTGCAGGTTACCGGTGGACATGGAAAAGCAAAACCGGAGACTTATAAGATCAGTGTAGGATACAAGGCTTTTTATGTCGGGGAAGGAGAAATCTCGTATGCGGGGCAGGCTGCGTTTGAACGCGCAAAGCTTGCCGGAGAAATTGTAGCAAAAAGATTTTCGGAAGGTTTGGTGATTTCTGATCACCCGATTACAGACATCAGGGTTGATTACATTGGGGTGAGTTCTGTTCACCGAACGGATTTTAGCACAGCCCCGGTTTCGCCTTACGAGATCAGGTTAAGACTGGTTGGAAAGGCACAAACACCAGAAGATGCAGCTTTGATCGGAGAAGAAGTGGAAGCGCTCTATACCAATGGTCCCGCGGCTGGCGGTGGTGTGCGAAAACTCGTGAACGAAGTGGTAGGTATCGTCTCCACGTTAATGCCGAGAACTGAAATTGACATGCAAGTAACAATCATTGAATCCTGAAAAATGAAACTCTACGACATTGCGCATAGCCGTGCAGGTGATAAAGGCAATACACTTACGTTATCGCTTATCCCTTTCCTCGAGTCTGATTATGAAATGATTTGTGAAAAAGTAACCGCTGAGAGGGTTAGAAACCATCTCCGGCAGGTTGTGTCCGGAGAGATTATCCGTTATGAGTTACCTAATATTTCCTCGCTCCTGTTTGTCTGTCAAAATGCGCTATTGGGTGGCGTAACTACTTCGCTGGCTATTGACACACACGGTAAAACATTGAGCTATGCATTGCTGGAGATGGATATATAATGAAATGCCTGATCTCATTTCATTTGTATTTGGGAACTATTAATATCTGTACCTTTCTCAATCATCCTTTTAATTATGATCCACATCGTCATGAAGCATAAACTTAAGAGCCAGGCTAAATCTTCCCTTTTAGCCGTCTTACTTATCCTCTGCGCACTAGCAAAGGCGCAGGATGGTACAATCTATCCACTCAAAGCCCCTGCCGAGCCGAATGCCATTCTGCTCGGCACGGGCGGTGTCGATAATCAGCCAGCTTCTGAGACCTGGTTCCGCCAATGGGGTGACCCCATGGCGCGGAATATCACGACTGCAACCCTCACTCCCTTTCTGCCTAAACCGGGAAAGGCAAATGGCACGGCTGTGATCGTGGCGCCGGGAGGCGGATTCAGGTGGCTTTCGATGGGCAATGAAGGCTGGGAGGTTGCAACGGCGCTTGCCGAGCAGGGAATTGCCGCCTTTGTGCTTAAGTACCGGCTGCACCCTACTCCCGCATCGCTCGACGACTTCAAGGCCTGGATGAATCGCCCCCGCCCGACACCGGTTGCGTCTTCCGACAGTTCGAAAAGCGCAACACCACCGACGCCGCCAGCAATGGATCTATCTAACCAGTTAGCAGATGCCGAGGCGGCCTACGCCATGATTCTCAAGCGCGCCAAAGAGTGGGGTGTTGATACGGGCAGAATAGGCATGATAGGCTTCTCGGCCGGCGCCGGTTTAACGATGCATTCAACACTTCACTCAAAGACCATGAAACTGGCTTTCATCGGTCCGATTTATGGCGGAATGGGCCCTGTGGAAGTGCCGAAGAACGCTCCTCCAATGTTCAGTGCTATCGCCTCTGACGATTTTCTTTTCCGCGGTCAGTTCGGTGTAATTGAATCCTGGTACAAAGCGGGCATACCTGTTGAGTTTCACCTCTACCAGAATGGTGGACACGGTTTCGGCCTTGGAAATCCCAACAGAACTAGCAATCGCTGGTTTGATGCTTTCATGCACTGGCTGGAGGTTAACCGCTTTCTCAAGGCCAAATCCGAAACTTGATTACCCGGTCACCGGGCCAGCAGCAGACTTTCATGTGGGACAGAGCATAATTTCCACTGCCAGATTCGCAGGAGAAAGATGTTAATAAATATTCTAAACCGACAATTGGGCGATAGGTTTATGCTTCATAGAAAAGAAGATAATGTTGTTCATCCTCAAATTATTTGGAGAATAAAGTTGTGAAAAACATGTTTTTCTTAATGACTTCAGAGTTTATGTTACCAGCAATGTTGACCGAAGGCTTAGGGTTAAGCGATCTTTTTTTTACAAATAGCACTCAAGCAAAAGAAGCTGCCAAATATGAGCAGCTTCCAATATTCAAACAATACCGGTTAGCTTCAGGTGTATATTGCATGTTACATTCACTGCCCAAAATTCATGAATTTTCTTGCTTTCAGCGATCTCATTTCTCTTTTTCCCTGTATGCGACTAAGTTGATGTCAGCGATATTATTGCCTAATTTCTGGCCCAATTCCACACTAATGTCCTGTGTAAACTGGTAGTGTATGCCTGCATAAAACCTGGAATTAGCAGCTTCTCTCACCAATGCGCTAATAGAAGCATACTGCCGCGAACCGTCGCCCCTCCAAACATAGGTGTTATCCGTCAGGGGCAGGTCGCCGAACTCTCTTTTCAATACCTGCATAAAAGGAGTGATTATCCCGGCAAGTCCGGAAGTATAATCAGGGTAGGGAGGGGTGACTAAATAAGCCTGCCAGCCTGGATCGATAAGCCGGTTGATATAAGTAATCGGCCGCACCAGGTTAAACTTGAACTTTGCTCTCCATACGATAATAGGACCGTCTTTAAAAGCAATTGAAGTTTTGGCATAAGTTTGAGCGGCCTGACCCAGCTTCGCTTTCTTGCTCTCCAATATCTGTGTTGCGATAGAAATAGCATGTGCGCCTGCTGCAAAATGCACTGTGGCCCCAGGACCACCGCCCCACCAGTTGGCAATTCTTTTTTGCTCTGCCGTCAATGCTTTCCCTACATCATAAACTTCTTTTGCCGCTTTGTAGAATTGAGATGACGGGTCTTCCGAATAAGGAAAAGGTAGCGGGGGTGCTGTGGCTGTAAGGCTATACGCCAGGAAAGGTCTTGAGTTCGCTAAGAAAGGCCCCACCGGAGCAACAAATGCAGGAGGTGTGGGCACCCAGGAACCCGGAAAAACAGGTATTGTATACCCAACACCTGAAAGGTTGAAATTATCGGTGGTTGACCATTTGTAAATTGCAGTGGCAATGGAACGTCCGAAGGCCTGCGAGCGGTTAACAACCGCATCTGATGTACTTAATCTGAATCGGTTGTTATAGGCATTCTCAAGTGAATCCATCCTGACTTTATCAGCATTAGTCAAGCCAGATAAAATCTGCTTAAACATACTTGGAAAGTACGCATTGGCGCTGGCGCCCCACAAATAATCTTTGTTAGGCTCCACTGTTGGCATAGCTGGCATTTGATAAAGTTTGGTCGATAAACTTACAGCTCCATTGATGCCCGGTTGGACTGCTTCGTACAAACCTACTCCTACAAAACCAAAGTTTCTATAGTTTTGTAGTACAGGTGAAGGGTTTGAGATCAACTGAATTTGTGCTATCAATTTATACCAGTCATACACCACATCTGCACTTTCCTCGGTAGCCTTCGGTGGATGGTCAAAATCTTTAACACAGCCAGACAGCAAACCTAAAACCGTGATCATAATAATCAGTTTTGAGCTATTAATAATCTTAGTTAATGTGGGTTGCATAATTAATAATTTTAATGGTGAAAGAAACGGTTAAGAGAACGTACATCACTTATTGATTTTAAGGGTGAATGAATCAGACACTGAGCTACTTTCAAGAAGGGGCATTATTTCAATAATTGCGCAATCGAAATATTGAAACTACAATCATCATAAACCAAAGGGCAGTTGGAATTAGCAGTTTGCAGAAATCGATGAAGATTTGTGGAATTGAGTTCGGGGCTGGCAAAATGTAACTGGAGAATATATAATCTGCGAACTAAATCAATCAACGCGGCAAATTGTTCATCAGATCCTCCAATGGCTCATTCTACCTTAGTCGGCGTCAAAAAGAATGTAATTTTGCCAGGATAATGTATTCCCTGAACGAGATAGATTTTAGTTAATTTAAATATTGAGTTTTTCTCCAAAGACAGGGTTATGTACACCTGACGACTTCACAATGATATTTCGGTTCTTGTTTGTACTGTTGATTTTAAAGGCTTTTAATGAAAATAAGGTCTATCATAATAGGCGCATTTTTATTTCCGGTTCTTGTTAGTGGGCAGGCTTTTCAGATTGACAAACCGCCACTTCCCATTGACAGTTTACGAAAAGCACTACCCTTTTTACGCGATAGTGCCCGCGTGGATTGTTTGAATGAATTAGCCCGTTCATATGCAGAAACAAGAACCGCAATGCTATCTGATTCGGCATGGTCGCTAGCCAGACAGGCTGATGAGGAAGCTTCTGCCCTCAACTACATAAAAGGCATGGGTGATGCGAGTTTACGTTTTGGACTCTTCGCCCAGTGGCGTTTTTTTGATTCCGGTGAAATGGAAAAATATTTCAGGGAAGCAATTTCGTGGTATGAAAAAATACCGGATGATGAACGATTAGGACATGCATTCATGGGTCTGGGCACCGCATTACTGAAGCGGAGCACACCGGATAATGCGAAGAAAGCTTTTGAAAGATCCGCTGTACATTTCAGGAAAGCAGGCAACCGGGTTATGCTGGCTGAAATAAATGATCAGTTTGGCTATGTATACCATGAAAAAGGGGACTTTGAGAAATACTTTGAGAGTATAAAACAGGGAATCAAGGAAAAAAAAAGGATTGGAGATAGCAGGGGGATCATATGGTCATTGTATCGGCTGGCTCACATTTACCGGACAGTCGGTGATCACGAAACAGCTCTGGATTATTTTCGTCAGAGCTACATGCAAGCTCGCAGCCAGGGGATAAGATGGAACATCTATAGATCAATGGGTAATGTATTCCTGGATCTGAAAAATTATGACTCATCTATATACTATTTCCAGCAAGCCTTAAAGAATATGCTTCCTAATGATGGACCCTCACTGGCGGGGCTTGGAAAATTGTATATGTTGCGGAAAGAATATGACACAGCCTTACATTATTTACAGAAAGCCTTAACCAGTTTTAAGAAACGTGATAATGATAACGGAGTAATGTGGACGCTGGTAGATATGGGGAAAAGCTATATCGGGCTAAAGCAACTCGCAAAGGCATTGATGTGTGCAAGGCGATCATTAACAATTTCAGATCGCCTGGATACCAAGGATGTAAAATGGCTTGCTTATGAAATACATTGGAAGGTATATGAAACACTACAGCAATCAGACAGTGCTTATTTTTATTTTAAAAAATTTGTCACATTGAAAGACAGTTTGGAGGATGCTAAGTTTAGACGTCAGACTATTCAAAAACTGGCATTATATAAAGTAGAATCAAAAGAGGAACAACAACAGGCTCGTATAAACCTCTTAAATAAAGACAACCAGATAAAGAACCAGCAACTGAAAGACGAATCAGTGATGAAAAAAATACTTATTGCGTCCCTTGTTGTTTTCGTAATGATTGGCACTATTATTTTCAGAAACACAACACTCAAAAGTAAAAATGAAAGACATCGCCACGAACTGGCGGAAAACGAATTACAGATTCAGAAGCTTGAAAGCGACAAAGCAAAAGCCGAACTGCAACAAAAGGCGACGGAACTGGAAATTCAGGCGTTGCGTGCACAAATGAACCCACATTTCATTTTTAATTGTCTTAGTTCTATCAATCGGTTCATATTAAAGAATGAATCGGAAGCGGCCTCTGATTATCTGACTAAATTTTCCAGGCTGATACGTATGGTGCTGAATAATTCTAATAAATCGATGATCATCATGGAAGATGAACTGGAAATGCTCCGTCTCTATCTTGACCTGGAAAGACTACGCTTTAAAAACTCTTTTGATTATACGATAAGTTTTTATAACAATTTTGACGCAGCTTCTATCTTCCTTCCACCGTTACTGCTACAACCGTTTGCTGAAAATGCTATCTGGCACGGTCTTATGAACAAACAAGGGCAGGGTGCCCTGGAAGTTGGTTTCGAACTTAAGACTAATATGCTATGTTGTTATATTACTGATAACGGGGTTGGACGGAAAAAAGCCGAAGCATTAAACAGCAAATCAGCAGAAAAACAAAAGTCTATGGGCATGCAGATCACGGCTGAACGCCTTGCCTTGCTTAATAAGGATGTAGAAAAAACGACTGTTACGGTCCAGGATCTTGTAGACGCAGAAGGACAAGCGGCAGGAACGAGAGTTACTATAGAAATCAGGTATAGAGAGGCCATCACGGAATTTCATGAAACAAAATTATAACAATACTACCTCCATCAGTTTTTGAACACTATGATAAAAGCCATTATTGTTGATGATGAGCCTTATTGTTGCGAATCGCTGGTCACCCTGTTGGAACGTTATTGTCCTGCCGTGAAGGTGGCTGATATTTGTTATTCGGGGGAAGCCGCTTTATCAGCTATAAAAGAACAGCAGCCACAAATTCTTTTTCTCGATATTGAAATGCCGAGAATGAATGGCTTTGAGATGCTGGAAAAATTACCTGAAATACATTTTGAAATCATATTTACGACCAGCTACGATCAATACGCCATCAAAGCCATACGCTTCAGTGCATTGGATTATCTTTTAAAACCTGTTGACCGCGAGGAATTACAAAGAGCTGTACAGAAAATTACACAGCGCTTGCATTACCCGCTTCCCCAGCAACTTGAAATTCTTTTGCAAAAAATTCATCAGCCTGCTTCTTTTATTCAGAAAATTGCGCTACCGACGATGGAAGGATTGCAGATGGTTGATGTAAATTCAATTATCAGTTGCGTATCAGATAGTAACTACACTATCTTTCTTTTAAAGAACAAGCAGAAAATAATTGCATCGCGCACGCTAAAGGAGATAGAAGAAATGCTCGAAGAATACGCCTTTCTCCGTGTGCACAATTCCCATATCGTTAATCTGAATGAAGTAAACAAATACATCAGGGGTGAAGGGGGCTATCTTATTATGAGTGATGACTCATCCGTTGATGTTAGCCGAAGCAGGAAAGAAATGCTATTAAAAAAATTGCGACCCGAAAAGCACTGACATTTTTTCTAATCATTGTTTGGTTATCAATACGGACCGGTAGCAGGGTTTAATTTTTATCTTTTCTGTAGTCCTGGACTACAATAGACTGATATTTTAGGATATGGATTGTCCTGAAAGCAAGATACCTGCCACTGCGGTTTCTTCGATTACAAATACTGCCGAAGAAGAGATACAGCGGACTAACAAAAAACACTGTGGCAATGGAAACCGGCATCAATTTTCCTTAGTAACTTTTATATCGCGAAAAAAACCATCGGTGCCTCCATCTACAAAAAGACCAATAGCGCCACTATGGGCAGGACCCAGCTTCAGGTCGTTCACGATGAGGACCGGCTGTGGGCTGTCGTTGAGATAGAGTTTCGCCTGGGCATTTTTTACGACGATCTTCATTTTAATCCATTCATTCAGCCCCATATCCGCATAGGATTCATATTTTCCCTCTGATTCCTTTCTCAGCCTGTCGAATTTATAATCAGGATAAGAAAAATATTGTGTCGAATGGTTTCTTCGGAGCTGATCATCCGCCCTTCCGTTCGTGGGCCTGATGTAGATAGATTCAAACTTGCTGTTGTCCTTGTTAATCCGGAAAGCCAGCCCGATGAAGCCGCGCGCGAATTCGTCTGCTGTGGGCAGCAGCCGGCTCAGCAGCATTACTTCAATACTCCCGTTGCTGAAATTGTCGGTGTTAGTCAGGCGAACGAATGTCGGAAGATCAGCACCTTTCGCCGCAGTATCTTTTGACACCCTTACCACTTTCTTTCCGTCCATATCCACAACCGACATAGTGACCAGCACCGGTTCAAGATCATAATTTTCAAACCGCGTCCCCTGAGCCCGAAGCGGACCTGAACATAAAAACAATGAAGCACTCATGATTGCGACGCGCAGCAGGGAAAAGGTTGACGAAGACATAATGATCTTTTGATGTTTTAAACGTTTGATACCGATTCGACTTCTGTACCGACTACTTCTTAATTTTACCTAAAAGTTAAACGAAAGGCAAATGAAAACGAAGTCTTTAACACTTAAAATTTCTCCTGCTGTTGGCACCGTTTCGGCCGAATGTATGATTCCACCGAAAAGCTCCTTTGCTATGACTCTTGCCCATGGTGCCGGAGCAGGCATGGATCATGCCTTCATGGTAACTTTGTCACGGTTACTTGCAGAAGCAGGTATTACGACCATGCGTTTTAATTTTCCTTTTACAGAAAACAAAAAAGGCAGACCAGATACACCTGCGGTTGCTCATCAAACCATTGAAGCAGCTATTGCTAAAGCGCATAAATTGTTTCCCGGGCTACCGGTTTTTGCTGCAGGAAAATCGTTCGGTGGTCGTATGAGTTCACAGTATGTTGCAGCCAATCCTGATGTGAACATACAAGGTTTAGTCTTTTACGGTTTCCCTTTGCATCCTCCCGGCAAGCCTTCTATAGAAAGGGCAGAGCATCTGAAAGCTGTCAAAAAGCCCATGCTGTTTTTGCAGGGCACAAAAGATGAATTGGCTACATGGAATTTGATCGAAGAAGTATGTTCTTCTCTGCGCCAAGCCAAACTTGTGAAAATTGAAGGGGCCAATCATGCATTTAAAGCAGGTAAGCAGGATGTTATTCAACTGCTGGCTAACCACACCAGGGAGTGGATTACCACGTTGAAATGATGATCACTCTGTATTAGATAAAAAAGAATGACCGGTACGAGAAGACCCTCTGGCTTATATTGGCCATGAACTCCCCGGTTAAGAATGAGCAGGTTCAGACTTTTTTGAAAACAGCTTCTTCACCAAATGAACAATCTTTTCAATGATAAATCCAATCACGATACCCCCGATAGCAGAGGCCAGCACCTTCGCAAACCAGGCCAAAGCCGGAATTCCTTTCAAAGCATCATCCAGGTCGTGTAACAAATGATTTGTAAAAGGGATACCATGGGCTATGATCTCGGCACCTACCCATAGCATAGCGAAAGTCCCTATTACACTAAGTATACTCAGGAATCGTGGCATGAACTTTACGAGACCGCGACCAAATTTTTGGGCAAAAGGATGAAATTTTTCCTGCGCCATGTGTTTGCCAATATCATCGGCCTTTACTATAAGCGCCACAAACCCGTACACGGCCACAGTAATAAAAACCGCTACTGCCAGCATCACAGCGATCTGATTAAGGATTGGCTGACCGACTACCTGGCTGTAGGCAATGGCCATAATTTCGGCTGACAAAATAATATCTGTACGCACAGCGCCTGTTACCCGTTCCTTTTCCAGTTCTTCCGGGGTAATCACCTTAAGCTCTTTGTCCTTAATTTCAACATGGTGTGGTTTGCTAAACATGGAATGGAGCTTTTCATACCCTTCGAAACATAAGTATGCACCCCCTGCCATCAAAATCGGTGTGATTGCCCATGGTGCAAAATAGCCCAGCAGTAAAGCTGCCGGGCTTAAAATGAACAGCTTATTGATCAGTGATTTCTTGGCAATGTTGAATATAATAGAAAGTTCCCTGGACGGATCCAGGCCAACAACATACTTGGGAGTAACGGCCGTATCGTCGATTACAATACCTGAGACCTTGCCGGTTGTTTTAGCGACCTGGGCGGGTACATCATCCAGGCTTGCCGCACTTGCCTTTACCAAAGCTGATATGTCGTCCAATAAGGCGAAAAGTCCTGAAGCCATACTTATATAATAATTATTTGAAATGAAGTTTAATCTGCTATGTGTTTCCAGGTAGGAGTGGCAGCAAGTTAGCGAACAATTAATAATAACAGATATTAGCTGCGATCTTCTGTTATTTTCTGACAAAAAAATCACACCAAAAGATCAGATTGTGAGAAATGAAGTTTCGCCTGCACCGCCGGATTAGACAAAGCTATGAAAGCGTAAGTTTGTTAGCGGAACAATATCTTTGAACCTCAAGGAACCGTTTTCAGCAAGGGATAAGAAAGTTAAGTAAAACAATATCATTTTTTCATGAAGAAATTAATCACCCCAAAGCTTATCACGCAGTGCACAATCTCTTTCGCATTGATGGCGATAAATTTTTTTTCCATGGCACAGGATTCAAACCTGGTTTCCGGGAAACGGACTACCTCTGCCGCCGGCAGAGAAAAAATGTGGAGTGCTTTACCAGCTAATCTAAACGTAAGCTTTGCGTCAGGCAGTGTACGATACGAAAAGGATCTGCCTCCGCAGATAAATCAAAGTACCAAATGGATGCCTGTTGCATGGAAGGGAGAGAAGATCCATACGCAACTACTCGTATGGGGAAATGAGGCCAGGAAAAGTATAAAAATTGGTACCAACGATTTGAAAGATAACCATGGACATGTTATCAGTAAGGAGGCTATTACTACAGGATTTGTTCAATACGTTATGACTGATGAGTTTAAAGGAGGATGCGGACACCGCAAATCCTCAGACTTTGACTCTTCCATGGTGGCGGAAATTATTAACACAGAACTTTCAACTGTAACATTAACTGCTAAGACCGTACAACCCGTCTGGATCAGTCTTAAGGTGCCTGCCAATACTTCGGCCGGGGTCTATACAGGAACAATTACCATTGAAGCCGACAAAAAATATGTTTTGAATATATCACTCAGGGTAATCGATAGAACATTGCCACCTGCTGATAAATGGACATATAAACTGGATCTTTGGCAACATCCTGCTGCCATAGCCCGTGTGCACAAGGTTGAACTCTGGAGTGACAAACATTTTGAATGGATGAAAAGATATTACACCATGCTTGCCGGTGCAGGGCAGAAAAATATTACCGCAAGTATTGTTGATGAACCCTGGGGACATCAAACCTATGATGACTACCCGAGCCTTATCAAATGGACAAAAAAGAAAAACGGCCAATGGAAATATGATTATAGTTTGTTTGACAGGTATGTGTCCTTTGTGATGAGCTGTGGTATCAAAAGTCGTATTAATTGCTACAGCATGGTGCCATGGAAGATTGCCTTTCGTTACTACGATGAAGCATCCGGGAAGGACACAGTGTTCAGGCAGGCTATAGGAACGCCTGCTTACAATGAGTTCTGGTCAGTAATGCTAAAGGATTTTACGAATCATTTAAAAGAAAAGAACTGGTTTGGCATTACTGCAATCGCGATGGATGAAAGGCCACTCGAAGCTATGCAATCCGTAATTGCATTGTTGAAGTCAATTGATAAGGATTGGAAAATTGCTTTAGCGGGTAACTATCACGCCGAGATTGAGAATGATATTGACGATTATTGTATCGCTTCTCAGTTGCAGTTTCCGGCGGATGTTTTAGCGAAACGAAAAGGCCAGGGTAAAATAAGTACCTGGTATACATGTTGTGTGGAAGCTTATCCAAACGGATTTACTTTTTCTCCTCCCGATGAACATGTGTGGCTGGGTTGGTATACTGCGGCTAAAGATATGGATGGATATTTAAGATGGGCCTTCAATAGCTGGACAAAGGCCCCGCTTGCTGATAGCCGGTTTACGGCCTGGCCTGCTGGTGATACCTACCAGATCTATCCGGGTCCGCTGAGTTCTATTCGTTTTGAGAAGTTAATAGAAGGAATCCAGGATTTCGAGAAAATACAAATTCTGAAAAGCGATTATAAGCGGAATAACCAGACAAATAAATTAAATGAGCTTGAAGCTGCATTAAAGAACTTTGAGATCAAAAAACTATCGTCTTCCAGTGCGGAAAAAATGGTGGCAGATGTAAATAAACTTATTTACTAAAAAACACGCAAGATATAAGTTGCTCCGGTGATGAGATTTTTCAATTCTCCAAAAAATTCACTTTTGTCCATTTTTTGTGGTCGAGTTGCCCGATCAATTGTGATCGTTATAAACTCTTCTCATTTTTCTTACCTTTCAAATAAATCTATCATTCATGGGGCCAACCCGCCAACTTGCGGCCATAATGTTCACCGACATAGTTGGATATACCGCTTTGATGGGACAGGACGAACAAAAAGCATTTGAACTTTTGCGGAGGAACCGTCAGGTGCAGCGGCCCGCTATAAAGCAATTCAACGGAACATGGATTAAAGAGTTAGGTGATGGGATTTTGGCGAGTTTTTCAACAGTTACCGATGCTGTATTTTGCGCATGTGCTATCCAGCAAGCCTGTAATAGCACAGCTGATTTAAAACTGCGAATAGGCATTCACCTGGGCGAAGTCGTGTTTGAAAATAATGATGTGTTCGGTGATGGTGTCAACATAGCATCAAGACTACAGGCTCTTGCTCCCGCTGGTGGTATATGGATTTCAGAAGCCGTTTACAATACAATAGTCAACAAAAAAAATATTGAGGCAAAATTTGTAAGCGAGGAATTATTGAAGAATGTAAAAGAGCCGATGCGTATTTACGAAGTAAATATTCAAAACACAATAGCAGCATACTCTGATTTAACCCCCAGCGAAAAATCACCAGGCAAAATAACATCTCAAAAAAGCATTGCCGTCTTGCCGTTTGTAGACATGAGTGCCACACATGACCAGGAATATTTAGGCGATGGGCTGGCAGAAGAGATTCTAAATTCGATCACTCACTTAGAAGATTTAAAAGTAGCTGGCCGCACTTCATCGTTTCAGTTCAAGGGGGCCAAAATGGATCTGCGCGAAGTCGGTGAAAAATTAGGAGTCAATACAGTATTGGAAGGAAGCGTTCGTAAACATGGCAATCGCCTGCGGGTAACTGCACAATTGATCAATGTTAAAGACGGATTTCATATTTGGGGTGCAAGGTATGATCGTGAGATGGATGATATTTTTGCCATACAGGACGAAATTGCGTTGGCAATTACCGAGCAAATGAAAATCACTTTATTGGAAAAAGATCGTGAAAGAATTACGAAAGCCGCTACACAAAATGCAGAGGCATATGAGCTGTATTTGAAAGGAAGATTTCATCTAAACAGAAGGGGGAGATCTATTCTGAAAGGTTTGGAATTTCTGAAGCAGGCGATTGCAGAAGACCCTGGCTATGCCCTGGCCTATGCGGGTTATGCGGATGCAAATACGTTAGGAGCAGCTTACGGTTTCTTTTCAGGAAAGGAAGTAAGGAAGGAAACGAAAGAAGTAGCACAGACGGCCATAAGGCTTGATAATTCTCTTGGCGAGGCTTATTTTTCGTTAGGCTATTATTATATATGTTTCGAACGTAATTGGGAGGAGTCGCGAACAAATTTTGAAAGGGCCATAGAACTGAATCCAAGATATGTACAGGCACGTTCCCTATACGGTATGATCTACCTCGGTTGGGTGCAAGGAAAATTCGAAGAAGCAGAAGAGCAGGGACGAATAGCAATCAAGCTGGAGCCGTTAAGCGCGATTGACCATGCTGACCTGGCCTGGACGCTTTTGATGGCTGGTAAATATGAAAAGGCACTCAGTATAGCTAAACTAGGCATTGACTTAGATAATAATTCGTTTTTGTCGCACCGAGTTGCCGGCCTTTGTAATATTGTTTTACAACGCTATAAAGAGGCTATAGATGTGTTTGAATACTTAGTGATCATCTCAAACCGACACCAACATGCTGTCAATGGATTAATTTGGGCATATTCCAGTGATAAAAATTTTGAAGAAGCCAGGAAGCTGAAAAATGAATTAGAATTAAGGTCGGCTACAGAATATATAGGGCGGACTTATTTTGGATTATCTGCCGCTTACCTCGGTGATCTGGATTTGGCATTCAAATCCCTCGAACAAGCTTTTGAAGATCTTGATGCACATATACTCACTATTAAACGTGCGCCTTATGTCCCTGCTTTACTGCGAAATGATCCACGCTTTGAAAAATTACTATCCAGGATTGGTTTTCCTTAGTAGGGTGTCTGCGAATGGGAGTAGATTCAAAACTGTATTTAGACAAGATTACTTCCTGACAACGTCTCCCTTCATGGAATTAAGAATAGCGATAACTTCATTTTTTTCCGCCTCTCCAATTCCGTTTTCTTCCAAAGCCTGTAAAGTATCTTCATTGGCACTTAGGAAATCTTCTTCTGTTATGTTAAGCCCGGCATGTGACGTGCGCATATCCCGGCCAGTGTACTGATGTGGCCCTCCCGTTCCCATGGAAAAGAATTCAAATACCAATTGCTTAAGCCTGGCCATATCAGTCTCCTGAAAATGGTGACCTATGAGGGGATTACTTCGATTTTTGTCCAGCACATCATTGACAATATTCTTCACCCCAGATTCTCCGCCTAATCTTTCATAAAGAGATTTTTTTTCGATGGTTGTTGTCTTGTTCTCCATTACCAATAAGTTTAGGTGATTACCTTTTCAAATCACTACAAAGTTACAAGCTTAGATAGAAAATTTTTTCCTTCAACTCAAATAAATTGTCTTGAATTATGAGGCAGCCATCCGCACGAATGGAGATACGATTCGGGTGAACCTCGCAAATTGTATAATCCTGTTACAGTAATTTTCATTTCATGTGGATTCTTTTACTGAACAGAGACGCATTGGAATAGAACAACGCCCAGAAATAGTTGCGTGTAGTACAGTAGAATTTGCAAACTTATTTTATTTCAATAAACTGAAGGTTCTTTAATGAAGTGTACTGACAATCACTTTGGACATTGTATATCGGTAGTAAGTATACATTGACAGACGAGACGCAACCCAGCAGGAAAACGACAGGAGGCGATTCGGACATTATTTGTTAGTTCAGGGGCTATTTATTCTGCCGAAATAATCTTTTCCAATTCTTTTAGTTCTGCTTCCGTTGGCATAGATAAGGGTGGACGAACATCGCCACCACTACGACCGATAATTTTTGCGCCCGCTTTAATTAAACTAACTGCGTACCCATTTTTTTTGTTCCGCAATCTTACCAGCGGGATATAAAACTGTTGTGTTATCCTTGCTACTGTTGCAGCATCTCCTGCCCTAAGACTTTTATAAAAATGATTGGCTAATTCCGGAACAAAATTAAATGCAGCTGAAGAATAGGTATTTACACCGATAGCTAAATATGCCTCTGCGATTATTTCTGCAGTGGGTACACCACCAATATAAGAGAGCCGTTTGCCAACTGTTTTGATAGTATCGTTAAGGTCCTGCATATTGCCTGTGCCGTCCTTTAGTCCAATCAAATTAGGGCAGGCATCGGCTAGTTTCTTAATATAGTCTGCTGATAAAACGCCGTTACCGCGATTATAATAAATTACAGGAAGTGAGGTATTCTGAATTATGGTTTTAGCATACTCATACACTCCATCCTGCGGACATTCGGTGAGGTATGGCGGAAAAAGCAATAACCCATCTATTCCAGCCCTTTCAGCCATTTTTGCAAAATCTATTGCTTCGGGAATACTTCTTCCAAGGCTGGAAATAACCGGCACCCGCCCGGCTACTGTTTTCACGGCAATGGTTATTATTTGTTCGTATTCATTCGCGGATAGCGAAAAAAATTCTCCGGTTCCTCCCGCTACAAAAACAGAAGAAACATTATGACTTACAAACCATTCAATCCTTTCGGTATAAGAATCCGGATTGAATGCTCCTTTTTCATCAAAGTCCGTAATTGGAAAAGAAAGAAGGCCGTCTTCAAGCGATGATTTTATTTTTGATAATTCCATAATCTAAATTTTGGAAGGGAAGTGATTGTTAGCTGTTGAGATATATTTTAACTCATTGAAATGTTCGTTGCTGTTGCAAAATATTCTTGGGTAAGAAAATATTCTTAACTATTTCAGATTTTCTTAATTGTTTCAGATATTCTTAACAGTTGACAAAACTTAGGTGTTTCAAACCTTCTTTATTGTTGTAAATATTTTGGTTGTTAAGAAGTATTCTTTATGCTGAATTCAACTACCACCTTGTTGCTTTGAATGTCCAGCCAGGTTGTACTTTTTGCATTTCTATCTCATCATTGCGTTTGGTTAAGCCACAATCCAGATAGTTTTGATGGAGCTTTGCCAATGCTTGCCTATCCAACTCAACACCCAAGCCGGCACCGGCCGGTACCGCCACCTGACCATCTTCAAATCTGAGTCGCCCACCAATAATGATTTCATCTGACTGCCAGGGGTAATGAGTATCCAATGCATATTTAAAATTCGGTATTGCTGCTCCCAGGTGTACCATAGCTGCGAGGGAAATGCCCAAATGCGAATTTGAGTGCATGGATAAGTCCCGGCCGAAAGTCTGACATATACCAGCCAGGGTCATAGATGCGTGCAGCCCTCCCCAAAAATGATGATCACTTAAGATTATATCTTCTGAACCCAGTTGAATACTTCGTGGAATGTCTTCAAATGACGTAGTACACATATTTGTTGCCAGTGGTGTCTTTAAGGATTTCCTGACTATTGCCATGTTTTCCTGCCCACGGACAGGATCCTCTAAGTACTCAATCACGCCTTCCATTTCTTTACCGTATTCTATAGCCGTTTCCACTTTCCAGAGTGCATTAGGATCGATACGGATAGGTACACTGCTTCCAAATTCATCACGAAGGGCAAGCACTGCATCAACTTCCTGACGCGGCTCGAATACCCCGCCTTTTAACTTGATAGACTTAAATCCAAATTCTTTACACATTGCCTTAGCCTGTGCGACTATTTCTCCGGGATTTAATGCATTTGCCTGTCGGGCGCTGTCCCAGCCGGTTGCACCAGGATCAGTACCAAAACCTAATTCACCGCCTGCTCCTTCATATTTATAGAACAGGTAGGCTGAGAATGGAACACTTTCACGTCGCATCCCACCTAACAAGTCAACCACCGGCCTGTTGACAATTTTACCGATGATGTCAAGGCAGGCTACTTCAATGGCACTGAAGATATGCACCAATGTCCGCTGGTCCCAGGGAGCATCGCCTCTTTCAGAAGTCTTATCTATCCCAAAATGAGCAACCAGTGTGTCGCGGATCTGGTTCAACTGAAATGGATCCTTGCCAATAATGAAGGCCCTGCTTTTTTCCAGTGCCTTGTCAATTGCGATATTTCCGGGGATCTCACTGATACCGCTTATGTTATCTTCTGTTACCAATTCTACTACTGTGCGCAGTGCATAAGGTGCGTGAAGTCCCGCAGCATTGAGCAAAGGTGGGTCAATGACGGCAATCGGCGTTATATGAAACTCTTTAATTTTTGGTCCTGGTCTGTTCATTGCTTATTCGGTTTTTGTAATTGCTGATACATTACTATGATAGGATATCCGGTTCTTTCATTGCTGATCCTTTCTGTCATTACTTATCCGGTTCTTTCATTGCTCTTACATTTGTTATCATTGAAGATTCTGCTTAAATATTCATCATACGGCAATTAAAATACATAAATACCTCAGGTCAGTGGCCCCGGGTTAAATAATACCAGGTCATTATAGATCCCTAATTTGTCCGTCGCTACTTTTTTAGTACCACTGGCTACTTCAAGGATAAGATGAAATAATTCCCAGCCCATTTCTTCAATCGTTTTTTGTCCGAAAGCAATAGGCCCTGCATCAAAATCGATGAGATCGTGCCAGCGGTTGCTGAGCTTTGAATTTGAACTTACCTTTATTACCGGTACCATGTTTAACCCGTAGGGCGTTCCTCTGCCTGTAATAAAAACATGGACATTCATCCCGGCGGCTAATTGTAATGTGCCACATACAAAATCACTGGCCGGGGTAGCGACAAAGTTCAAACCCTTTTTCTGGATTTTTTCGCCTGGTGAAATCACATCTACAATGGGACTTGTTCCGGATTTAACAACAGACCCTAAAGATTTCTCAACAATATTACTTAAGCCTCCACCTTTGTTACCGGGAGTTGTATTCGCACTGCGGTCTGCACTTCCTCTTTGTAAATAATTATCATACCAGGCCATTTCTTTTTTTAATGCATCCGCAACCTTTTCGTTAATGGCTCTTGGTACCAATAGGTGAATGGCATCACGGACCTCGGTACCCTCTGAAAAAAATACAGTACCCCCGGCTCTCACAATCAGGTCAGCTGCAAAACCAGCTGCAGGATTACCGGTTAAGCCCGAAAAAGCATCGCTTCCACCACATTGCATACCAACACTGAGGTCTGATGCCGGACAGGTGGTACGTTTTCGCTGATTGAGTTTTTGTAAATGCATTTCAGCCATCTTCATTATTCCATCTACCATATCTCCAAAACCCTCAAATGATTCGTCCTGCAAATAGAGGATGGAATGGTCATCGGCGCTTTTCCCGATAGGTAATAATCGTTCAGGGCGCAATTTCTCACAGCCAAGGCCAATGATCATAATCTCCCCGCCAAAATTTGGATTCTGGGCGATATGCTGAATCGTACGAATCGGAACAATTGCACCTGGTGCGTCTATTGCAATGCCACATCCATAACTGTGATTAAAAGCGACTACATCATCAACATTCGGATATAGCGGCAGCAATTCTGTTTTTATTTTCTGACAAACAAAATCAGTGATACCTGCCACGCATTGCACACTTGTTGTAATGCCCAAAACATTTTTTGTTCCTGCAGTGCCATCAGCATTTTTATAACCCTGGAAAGTAAAGCCATTTAATGGCTCGATGGCTGGTATGGGTTTCGCAGCGTAAGGAATCTCGCTCAGATCCGGTGGTAATGGCAAATTGATATTAGTTTCATTGATCCAGCTTCCCTTTGCAATAAAATTGTTCGCATAGCCAATGATCTGCCCGTAGCGGATAACCGGATCATCTTTCTCAAAGGATTGTAAAGCCACTTTATGTCCCATGGGTATATCTTCCTGCAAAACGATATCACCGGAAACAAGGGTGTCCTTTTTCAGTCCGGAAGCGTTGGCTACTATTCCTACATTGTCCTGCGAAGTGGTTTGTATGACGATATTATCCATACAGTAATTGATAAATATTTATTGCCTGAAATCCGCTCATATCATTGGGAAAATTTTTGCTGCTATCATCGTCAGAATTAAGCCTGTTATGCCCATCAAAGACTGCATCGGGGCGATGGTTTTCAGAGCTTCTTTTTCGGTCAGGTTGCTTGTTTTGCACATTATCCAAAAACCTGCATCGTTCATCCATGGTATCAGTTTTGCGCCGCTGCCGATGGCAAGACACAGATAAACCGGGTGAAATCCTAAATTTTCGTTTTGTGCCATCCCCGCTAAGATCCCCGATGCTGTAATTAGTGCGACCGTCGCTGAACCTTGTGCTGTGCGTACAATTGCTGTTACCAGAAAAGCCAGTGGTATCAATGCCATTTGATAATCTTTGGTGGCACTTGCTATACTTTGGCTAATGCCTGAGTGTTGCAACATGCCACCAAACGCGCCACCCGCAGCAGTAATTAAGATTATCCCGCCACCGGTCATTAAAGCCGTTTGAACAAAAGCAGACATTTTCTCCCGGGTCGTTTTTTTCTGCCTGGTCAACACTACGAGGGCAAAAATCGCACCCATAAGCATCGCAATGTTTTTGTCACCAAAGAAAAAAATGACAGCTAATATTTTATTGAGAACAGCTGAATCAGTTAATGCCGTAGTAGTTTTTACAAATGATTCAACTACAGAATGAATACATATCGTTACCAGTGGAAATGCTGCTGGCAGCAGGGCCCAACCAAGCGAGGGCAACTCTTTGTCTGTTTTATTAGCAATAGCAGCAATGTCCTCTAATCGTGCATCAGGAGAGTCGCGGAGTGGGATGGGCATTTTCTTGTTTAACCATACCGCAATAAAATAACCTACTGTGATCGTGCAAAATCCCAGCATCGTTCCGCAAATCATCATCAGGCCAATCGGTACATTCATAGCACCTACCAAAAACAAAGGCCCCGGAGAGGGCGGTACATAAGAGTTTGCCATAACTGCACCAGCAATTACCGACAAGGCGAGTAACAAATAATTTTTTCCAAGCCGTAATCCCATTGCTTTTGCCAGGGGCATCATCAAAAAAATAACGGCATCTACAAAAACAGGAATGGTGAGAAAAAAGCTGCTCAGTACAAAACCAACCGGCGCTTTTTTTTCTCCTGTAATTTTCAGGATCGCGCGGATGATTTTTTCTGCAGCTCCGCTGTCGAGCATCGCCTTGCCAATGATTGCAGCCATGGCTATGAGGATACCGACTTTGGCGCAGGTATTACCAAATTCAGTTGCTATACGTTCCCCGATACTTTTACGGGACTGTTGTAGTGCCTCTGCAGCTGACATGCCTTTGGACAGAAAAAATTGTTCAACAGATGATTGGGGTGTGAGTACCGCCACCACCACTGCCGCAAGCAGCAATGCTAAAACCGGATGGAGCTTCAGGCCAATAATACCACCTACTATTATCAGGATACCAACAAGAAGAATAAAAATGGGATTTTCCATAAGCAGTTCAGCTAATAATTACTTTGTAATTGCCGGTGGATCTATCAAACTTAATGATTTTTAATCCTGTTTACTTTTATCTTGAAAAAAATACTAAGCTCCCAGCAACATAAGCGCTATGCGAAGAGTCGCAAATAACCTTTTAGTTGTCGTATATGACCACGGTTCAAACAAAAGATTGTCGCCATCTTTGACTTGTTGATCCTGATATGATCATTGAAATCAGGTGAGGTTCGTGGAGCAGTCACCACTATAAAACGGGCGAAACCGAAAAGCCATACGAGTAGGAATAAAAATCGAGTTTATGACTACCAACAATGTTGCATTACACAGGCAAACAAAAGCATCACCGGAGAAGGTGTATCGTGCCTTTACTGAAGCACTGGCCATAGCTTCATGGATTCCTCCCTATGGCTTTCTTTGCACGGTTCATGAAATGAACGTAAAAAAGGGCGGTACGTATAAGATGTCGTTTCAGAACTTTACGACTGGTAAAAGCCACTCATTCGGAGGTGAGTATGTAGAAATAAGACCCAATGAATATTTAAAATATACCGACAGGTTTGATGATCCAAATTTACCGGGTGAGATGATCACCACGGTATCGCTTCGCAAGAATTTAGCGGGTACCGAAATCAGAATCACGCAGGACGGAATCCCGGAGATGATACCTGCAGAAATGTGCTACCTCGGGTGGCAGGAGTCCCTCGACAAACTTATAAAGCTGGTGGAGCCTGAAATTCCGGATGCCTGATCTACCCGGTAGTCCCCTTAATGTTTTGTAAATTCGTTAGGATGCCATCATCGGCACCGGGCAAATAAAAGGAGGCGATTTATGGAAGATCATCTTGAACCAGGGCTTATCGAAATTCTTCATAAGCTTGGACTGACAGAGCAGTCTCTCCGGCAACATGTTATCCGGCCTGCTATTGAAAGGGATGTTGTTCAGTTTGAGCTGCACGAAGCCGGCGAAGGGGAACATGAACCGGATCTTCCGCCACCACCTTCCGGGTTGTTTTATCGCCTTAACGTTGAAAAGTTACAACGTGGTTTACATGACCTTCTAAGCCCTTGTACGGTGGGTTATTCCATGCAATTGCGCCGGTATGGAAAAGTAGTATTCAAAGAGCAATGGGGTAAATCAAAGTTGCCCGGTGATAGTGGATTAACAGGGGTTTGGTGGAGCCCTGGTACACCAATGCATGTCGCAAGTATAAGTAAGTTGATCACCGCTATAGCGATGACCAGGGTGCTCGAATACCATAACATATCTCCTGATGCCAGGATCTGGCCCTATTTGCCAAAGCATTGGAATAAGGGACCTGGGGTTGACCAGCTTACTTTCCGGAACCTGCTAACCCATAATTCAGGGCTTGTTGTTCCCAAAGCACCGGGGGAGTGCGATTACCTCTTTATGAAAGAACGGATTGCACATGGTATTTCCGGGATGCCGGGCTATCTTAATATAAATTATTCGCTTTGCCGGATTTTGATCAGTACCATCGATGCCTCATACCTGTTCGATCTTCTTCCAACAACCAACGATAATTACTGGGACCTTACCACGACTACATACTATACAAAATATGTTACGGAGAACATCTTTGCACCAGCAGGTGTGGTTTCAACACTCGATCACCCGACTCCGAACGCCCTTGCTTATCCTATTCCCGCCAGCTTGCCGGGCTGGGATTCGGGTGATTTGACATCAAAGTGCGGCGCTGTGGGGTGGCATCTTTCTGCCGATGATCTGCTTTACACGATAGCCGCCTTCCGGCGAGCCGGAAGTATCATCCCACCTGCCAGGGCACAACGTATGCTCGACAGGAAGTTTGGTATCGATTTATTGAAGGATACTCCTCTTGGTCGCATTTATGCAAAAGGGGGCTTCTGGGGAAATGGAAGTGCTGTTGAGCAGAGCAATGTGTTTTTGCTTCCTAAAGGCATGGAACTGGCCATTCTCGCGAATAGCCCTTTCTGCAAACCGGACACCGGCTTCATGGCTAAGGTATTCGGAGTGATCAACGATTGCATTGAGAGCAATCTATTGAAGCTTACCCTGACAACTGTGAGTGTTATCGCTGCGGTGGGACTAATGGCAAAGACACGGAAAGTGAGAG
Source organism: Flavitalea antarctica (assembly GCF_054461535.1). Lineage (NCBI taxonomy): Bacteria > Pseudomonadati > Bacteroidota > Chitinophagia > Chitinophagales > Chitinophagaceae > Flavitalea > Flavitalea antarctica. Next base: position 109,969 of record NZ_JBTLQG010000005.1, on the reverse strand, counting down.
CAAAAGCGTAAAAAATTAAACTCTCTATGAATTCCGGCGAGCCAGTGCGTAAGCATGAAGCTCACACTCTTAATGAGCCCCGGAATGCCCTTGCGGCATAATATGATTCTGCTCCGTTATGATATAAAAAAACGTGATTGTAGCGGCGGTCACAAAACAACGCACCCCCGAGCTTCCTTATTTCAGCAGGAGTTTGTACCCAGCTTGAAGTTTTTAAGTCAAAATTTCCCAACTGCTGCAGGTTGCGGTACTCCTGCTCACTCAACATTTCAATACCCATCTCAGCGGCCATATTCATAGCGCTGTCCTTCGGTTTGTTTTCTTTCCTGGCTTCCAGTGCTTCGCCATCATAACAAATACTTCTGCGGCCTTTTGGGCTTTCAGCTGCGCAATCATAAAATATAAATTCACCGGAGTTTTTGTCATAACCCACTACATCAGGTTCGCCACCTGTTATTTCCATTTCTTCGAGGGACCAGAGTTTCCCAGGGTTTGCTATGAGTTTAGCTTCCACATCAGCCCATTCAATACCCTTGTGACGGTTCGTGTTTTTTTCAAAACGGGATTTTAATATCTTTATCAGTTCTTCACTTTGTGAGGGTGATAACTGCTGTTTGTTGCTCTTAATGTTTTTCATGAAGTGACATTTTATATGTGTTCGAAGGTTCAACTCTTCAATCATTCAGCCATTTCCGGCATATCATTTTAGTTTATGTTTCTATTCTGCTTCCTTTTTCAACTTTTCAATCATTGAGTCCTTTCCCGCTTAGAATTACAGGCGTATATTTTTCTATCCTTGATTCCCTTGTTTTGGCTTGTTTCGGAGAAGAAAAATGAAGCTTATACGCGCGCTGCCTGCCGGGAGTAAGCGCTTCGAAAGCCGCTTTGAGGGCAGGCATCTCTTTCAGCTTCTTTTTGAATTCTTCAGGCATGGTGAATTCTTCCGTCTTTTTTAATTCAACCTTCAAACCAGCCTTTTCTATCCCGATGGCTTCATAGATATAAGATTTGATTGCAGACTTCATCCGACCTATCCCGCGTGCATTGGTGAATCGTATCTGCCGCGCTGCCTGGACATTTTTTGTTTGTTGAATCAGTATTCCATCCGGATCACTCAGCAAGGCTCCTTTAAAAAACAGGAGTGCACAATATTCCTTAAATACATGAATTAACACAATATTGCTTTTCCCAAGGGTATAACATGGCGTTCCCCATTTCAGTTCTTCGTTGAGCCCGCATTCAAGAACAATGTCTCTTAATTTGGCAATCTCGTCCTGCCACCCTGTTGATTTGTTAAAATAGAAATCGACTGAAGGATTCATATGTTTTTGGTTAGGTTAGCAATCGCCTTTTCCCCGAATTGGTTACCATTTTTTTGTTTACGTTTCAGTTAACTAAAACTATCAAATAATTGCCCAACATACCATCAACTCACCGAAAGAACAGGTATGCTGATTTTTCGCTCCGCCGGTCTGAACGTCCAGGACAGTATCGTCAGCACCAACAAGAGCAATGGCGGAAATATTTCGTTGATCGCATCTCCCAGTACAATATGCGAATAAAGCGCACCCAACATCATAAAAAAGAATCCGGCATAAGCCCATTCCTTAAGCAAAGGGAAGCGGGGAATAAGGACTGCCACAACACCAAAGATCTTGGCCGCACCCAGGAAAGGAAGCAGATAGTCCGGATAGCCCATTTTGATAATAAAACCTGTTTCTTCTTTCAGTTTTAATAATTGAACTATACCGGTGGAAGCCATTCCCAATGCAAGCCAGAGGGTGGCAATCCAATAGATGATCTTATTTCTTTTTTTCATGGCCGTATATGTTGATTCATAACTTTTGTTTAAGCTTTTCAGCCACTACCTGTAACCGGTTATGCGCCATATTGATGCCATATGAAAATGGTAACTTAAGCATCTGGTCCCTGAGCGCAACTGATTTATAAATTATGTGTATGGTTAGTTTGCTGGTTTCTTCGGTGAGTTTTTCAAACTGCAGAAACTCCAGCTGAACGTCGAATTGAGTATTCTCCATTTCAAAGGTGCGGATGATTTTCTGTTCCGGTATAAACTCATGGATCACCCCATTGGTCCTGAGCACAACGTTTCCCTTAGCATCCGAAGTTTCATATTGCCAGCTCCCGTGTTTTCTATTTTCGAGTTTCAATACTTTTGTTCCCATCCACTGCTCTACCAGTTCCGCTTCTTCGTATGCCCTGAATAATAATTCCAGGGGGAGATCGAACTCCCTTGTTATAAACAGTTCCTGTTTGCCGTCCACGGCATCTATCTTTGTTTTCCGTTCCATAACTCTCTATTTCTTTGCTTTGTATTGTTTCATTACCGCTTCCAGCTTGTTAAACCTGTCGTCCCACATTTTGCGGAATGGTTCAATAAAGTCAGCTACTTCTTTCATTTGCTTCGCATTGATATGATAGTAAATCTCCCTTCCGTTCTGTTCCTGTTTCAGCAATTCGCACTCTGTAAGGATCTGCAGGTGTTTCGAAACGGTCGGTCTTGCCGTATCAAAGTTTGAGGCTATCGCACCTGCCGTCATGGCTTGTGTGGCGACCAATAACAAAATTGATCTCCGGGTAGGGTCAGCTATTGCCTGGAATACATCGCGTCTCAAATTCATCTTGTAGCTATTTGACTACAAATATATGTGTAGCCATTCGACTACGCAAATTTATTTTGACGGTTGCTGATCATCCTGGTATACTATAATCGATTTCCCTAAAATTCGCGGCGGACAATAGCATCCAAATAGTTATATTTAGTAGGATATTTTTAACCCCTTCTTCATTTCTCAAACAACCCTTTTTATCATGGAAAATAATTTTCCTCCCCGGATGGTACTCAATCAAATGCTCCTGGGCTTCGTAATGACCAAAGCAATTCATGTCGCTGCAAAACTAAATCTTGCTGACATGATAGCTGCAAATGGCCCGATGACCGCGGCCGAACTAGCCACTCAATCCGGCGCACATGAACAATCCGTCTCACGCTTGTTACGTGCTTTGGCAAGTGTCGGGGTCTTCAGTATAGATGACGCCGGAAAGTATTCACTTACCCCGCTTGCTGAACCACTGAAAGAAGGCGGCCCTGAATCTATCAAAGCTATGGCGGTGGTATTTGGTGACATGTTATACAAAGCATACGATGAATTATTCTTTTCTGTAAAAACAGGCGAAGGTGGATTTGCCAAAGCGCTTGGTGTGCCGGTGTTTCAGTATCTCACCAACAATCCCGAAACAGGAAAGCTTTTTGATCGGATGATGACAGATATCCATGGGGGCGAAACCCAACCCATGGTAGAGGCTTATGATTTCTCGGGCTTTGGTACAGTGGTCGACATCGGTGGTGGAAATGGTGAAGTGATTTCAGCAATCCTCAGAAAAAATGCTGCTGTGAAGGGCATTTTGTTTGATATGCCGGAAGTAATTGATCGTGCCAAAAACAATATATCTGAGAACGGTTTAAGTGATCGTTGCCAACTTGTTCCGGGTAATTTTTTCGATTCCGTGGTATCAGGAGGTGATGCATATATCATGAGACACATATTGCATGACTGGAGTGATGACGATTCAGTGGCTATTTTAACCAATTGCAGGAAAGCTATGAATGCTGGTGGTAAGATACTGGTGGTTGAAGCGGTTATCCGGGATGGTAATGAACCAAGCCCTTTCAAATTACTTGACCTCACCATGTTACTCATAGGTGGAAAGGAGCGTACGCAAAGGCAGTTTGAGGAGATTTTTTCCAGGGCCGGCCTGAAATTAAACCGGATCGTACCATTTCAACATGACCTTTCAGTAGTAGAAGCGGTAGCCGTCTGATTACACGAACATCCATTTCCCTAAATCCCGGTGAACCCATAAAGTAGTAGGACGTCCTCCGTTGGCGTGATCAATCCATGCTTCAAATAAACCAATTCGTCACTTTGCCCGTATGGTAAGGTTATGCGCTGTTTTAATTTGGCTCCTGAATTTTGTTTCACGCCAACTTAAAGTTTATGTCGAAGTTCCATGGCATTGCCGGCATGGCAATCCTTTTACTTGTTACCCAATCTGTCTTCTCGCAGACAACACCTGCAAATCCGGGCCATACACTGCAAGGTCAAACCGCAGGGGGCGTCAGCCGCCCTCGCCAGGAAAAGACGGATGCTGTTAAGGAAAATCCTGCACTTTCGGAAGTTATTAAGTCAAATCCGGCAAATGCGGAAGTTGCTGCGCATAGGGCTATTGTTCAGCCAAATCTCGCAAATCCCGGATCTAACGGCAACCCTGGAATATTTCGCGGGAAAGTCCTTGATGCGGCTACAAAAGAGGCCATACCGGGGGCCTCAATCCGCTGCCTGCACGACGGTTGCGGAGATATGTCGATGTCTGATTATAACGGAAAGTTTGCATTAAGATGTGAGCACCCGGGAGCCGCGTTAATCACATCCATAGGTTATACAGAACGCACCGTAGTTTTTTCAGGGGATAATAATATCGTTTCATTGGTGGCTTCACAGTCTATGCTTAAGCAAGTGGTTGTTTCGGCAAACCGCGGAGAAGGTGTCAGGCGCTCCGCTGCTCCTGTCGCGATCGCTACATTGAGTAGCAGAACGATACAGGATAATAAGCCAACTACACTCGACCAGGTACTCAATAAAGTAAGCGGGGTAAATATGGTCAACCTGGGTAATGAGCAGCACCAGATGAGTATTCGTCAACCCATGACCACTAAAAGCCTGTTTTTATATCTTGAAGACGGAATACCCATACGGACAACCGGTTTATACAATCACAATGCTTTACTTGAAATGAACATGAGTGCTGTGAAAAATATAGAGGTGATCAAAGGTCCATCGTCGTCATTATATGGAAGTGAAGCTATCGGCGGGGTAGTGAACTTAATTACAGCTGCACCAACCGCGGTTCCCGTGTTTAAGATGTCACTACAGGGTAACGATATAGGATACAAACGCGCTGATATGTTAACGAGCCTGAGCAAAGGGAAATGGGGTTTTGTTGTTAGTGGTTACCATGCTGATAAACGTAATGGCTATCTTGAATATAGTGACTTTCACAAAAGCACAATTACCGCAAGAGTCGATTATCGTTTTTCCGGTAAGACTACCCTCTCCAATAGTATCACCTGGGTCAGGTATTACAGCGATATGTCGGGTGGAATTGATAGTGCCATGTTTGCAGGCAAAAGCTTCAAAAATCTCCAGACTTTTACTTACAGGAAGGTAGATGCCCTAAGATATCACTCAACACTGACGCACAAATGGAATGACCGGAGCCGGACAACTTTAACAGCTTTATACCGGGATAATTCGATTGGACAGAATCCTGCATACCGGGTGAAAGATGACTACAGAAAACAAGGAAATATTTTTGTTGGTAAAAAGAACCTTGCTCACGGCGAGATCAATGAAAGCAGCTTCAGGAGCTATGCATTTATTGCGCAGCATAAACAGCAGCTCAGATGGAAGAATGCGGCCTTCAGTGGTGGAGTGAACATTGATCTCAGCCCCTCAACTTTTAATGCACACTACATCAGGATAAAAAAAGATACCACAACAAAAAAGTATATAGGCTATGAAAACACGGATAGCACACTGACCAATTATTCTACCAGGCTAAACAACTATGCGGCTTTTGCGAATTTTGAATTCAGCCCGGTTGAAAAACTGAGGATTGTGGCGTCTTTGAGATATGATATGTTTCATTACGATTTTGACAATCATCTTCCTCCTTCTGCCTTTAGCGGATCGCCCGACATGGTGAATGATTTCCGTCGCCTCAGTCCTAAAATAGGGTTTACCTATAATTTTTCGGAACGTAGTGGTATCTATGTAAACTACAGTGAAGGATTTGTTCCGCCCCAGGTTTCAGAATTGTATACGGGAGTAAAGGTTCCGGACATAAAGCCTTCGGTCTTCTATAATTATGAGGCAGGAGGATGGGCTGAACTGGTAAAAAATTTTTTGAGTGCAGACCTGAGTATTTATCAGCTGAAAGGAACAAACGAAATTGTTTCAGTCAGGCTCGCTGATGGTTCATTTGCCAATCAAAATGCAGGAGAAACTTCGCATAAGGGAGTAGAGTTTGGGTTGATGGCAACTCCGACAAAAGAAATATCATTCCGCGTCAGCGGAGCATACAGTGAACACCGCTTTGTAGAGTTCGTTGAAAAGGGAGCAAAATACAATGGCAACCAGATGAATAATGCGCCAAACTGGATATACAATTCAGAGATGTGGTATAAGCCCGGTTTTCTGAAAGGGCTGAGAATTGGTGCAGAGCTGCAACATGTCGGCAGTTATTATGTCGATCCCATGAATACTGCGAAATACAAAGGATATAATGTTTTACATCTCCGTACATGTTACCAGTTTAAAGGATTGGAAGTCTGGATAAATGTACTTAATGCTACTAATAACTATTACTCCAATATAACCACGAAAAGTTCCTTCGGCTATAGTTATCAACTTGCCGATCCACGCAACTTCAACATTGGCTTGTCTTATGAATTCGGCAGCCTTTTTAAAACCCTTGACAAATGAATCGTGTACCAGTTATAATATCTTTATTGGCATCGGTGTTTATAATTCGTGTTGTTGCTTCCTGCAAGAACGATGTAAAGTCATTGGAGCAGGCATCGATACAGGAAGCGATGGCAGATAGTTTTCCGGGGCAGTGTCCCTACCTCACAAAAGATAATAATGGAAACCCGGTCCTTTCGTGGGTAAGGATGCTCAATGATTCTTCAGCTGTCTTTTGTTATGCTGTTGCTACCGATGGAAAAAACTTCGGGCAACCGATCATTATTCCAGGCAGTGAAAACATTCAGCCGCATGGTGAAAATTTACCAAAGATCATTTTCAAGAGATCGGGTGAAGTAATAGCACTCTGGGGTACAAAAAGTACGAGTACAAAAAATAAGCACGCCGGTATGGTGTCGTATACTCAATCATTTGATGGTGGCAATACCTGGTGCAGAGAAGCAAAACGACTGGTTCCTGATTCATCGGCAGATGATCAACGATATTATGATGTCGCACTGCTGAAAAATGGCGAGGTGGGAATCATCTGGCTGGATAACAGGAAAACAAATGGCAGGGGAGGATCCGCGTTATTTTTTGCAAGCACAGATGGTAAAAACGGATTTTCCGGTGAAAGGAGAATTGCCGAATCCTGCTGCCAGTGCTGCCGTACTGATCTGTTTGTAGACAGCAAGGGAAACATTCATGCGTTGTACCGGGGGATTCTCAATGATAGTATAAGGGATATGGTTCATGCTGTGTCTGTTGATGGGGGAAAGACCTTCTCAATACCTAAACGTATCAGTGATGATAACTGGGTAATAAACGGATGCCCGCATACCGGCCCCTCGATGACAGAAAATAAACATGGGCTGCAGTTTGCCTGGTTTACAGGTGGAAAAAATAAAGGTGCTTATTTTGCAAGCTCAGATGCTAACGGACAACACTACTCGCCGCGAAGTCAGATCAGCGAACGCGGATCACATCCACAGATAACCAGTTTCGAAGACGGTCTTACTGTTATAGCCTGGGATGAGGTAGTAGATCGCGGTAACAAGTCAGTTAAAAAAATTGGCATCCACACAAGGACCGTCGGGGGCCAAAGCAACAAGAAGTTTATTACAACGGATGAGGCGTCGGCAAGCTACCCGGTAATCTCAGCCGTAGATGGAGCAAATGCAATGGTTGCCTATTCCAAAATGAAAGATGGTCAGAACTATGTTTACTTTCAACTTGTTCCCGTAAAAAATTTGTAAATTATGTTCCAATTGACAATCCCATGTTGCAAACCAGGAATCAATCCGTTGATGAAAACGATGCCGCAGGCTACCCGGAACCCGGATCTGCTACTGAAATAATGATGTTCCAGAAATTGCAGGCAAAACTGGGCCGGCAATTTGAACATGTGTTCCCGGACAAGCTCGCACCCAAAACGGTAGTAGTGATTCCTTCGCTCACGATGGATGAAGAAATCCTGTCTAAGGTCAGTGGCATTAATCATTACGAAGAAAGAATGCTTTGCCTCCTGATGCTATTACGGATGCCGCGGACAAAGGTGATCTATGTAACAAGCCAGACCATCGATCCTGTTATCATCGATTACTACCTGCATATGCTTCCCGGAATGACCGGGTATCATGCATTACGCCGTCTCACCCTTTTAAGTTGCCACGATTCATCATCAAAATCATTAACAAGAAAAATACTTGACCGGCCAAGGTTGTTAAAACGGATCCACGATCTTATATCCGGCGATGAGGATACGCATATGGCCTGCTTCAACGTTACTGCGTATGAGAGGACATTAGCGACCCGGTTACAAATCCCGATCTTCGGCTGTGATCCTGACCTGGCGGACCTGGGAAACAAAAGTAATAGCAGGAAAATCTTCCGGGAATGTGGACTGTTGATACCGCCGGGCTTTGAAGATCTCAGGTCCGAAAAAGATATCATCGATTCATTAATTCAATTGAAACTACAACATCCCCTGGTACGAAAAGCAGTCGTAAAAGTCAACGATGGATTTTCAGGTGAGGGTAACGCTATTTTTTCTTACGCAGGTATAGAAACGGCTAATGATGTAATTGAATGGATAAATACGAATATCCGGCAAAGACTGAAAATCGTAGCGGCCGATTTAACCTATGAGGTGTTTATTGCTAAGTTCAGACAGATGGGTGGCATCGTTGAAGCTTTTATTGATGGTGAAAGAAAAGAGTCGCCTTCTGTACAATGCCGGATCACACCAACGGGCATAAGCGAAGTACTTTCAACCCATGACCAGGAATTAGGAGGCGAGAGCGGGCAGGTTTATGTCGGCGCACAGTTTCCTGCCTCAGAAAGTTATGCGGTAGAGATTGGCCGAATGGGAAAATATGTTTCAGATGCGCTCAGAGAAAAAGGCGTGCTTGGAAGATTTGCTGTTGATTTTATTTCTGTGCAGGAAGACGCTGGCTGGAAACATTATGCCATTGAAATAAATCTCCGGAAGGGAGGTACCACACACCCATTCCTGATGTTACAGTTTTTAACGAACGGTACATACAATCCGGATGATGGGAAATACTATATCTCCAAAGGAAATCTTGTCAGGTATTATTTTACTTCAGATAACCTGAAAAGTGATAAATACATCGGACTGACGCCTCATGATCTCATTGACATTGCGATGATGAACGATTTACATTTTGACGGCACAGTACAGGAAGGCGTAATGTTCCACCTGATAGGTGCCTTATCGCAGTATGGAAAACTCGGAGTGGTTTGTGTTGGAAGCACTCCTGAAAGGGCAAGAGAATTTTATACAAAAATCATTGAAGTGTTGGACAACGAATGCAAATAAGGCCAGTTTACTTTAAGGCTTCTATTGCATATGTAAATACATCTCCTTGTCATCAATAAGGGCAGTTTTCGAATCACCTGTAATTTTTTCACTTTCGATGAAATACATGTCGAGTTCACCCAGGTTTTTTGCATAGATCTTCCCGCGGTGGCTGCAATCGAAACGGTGTTTGATTATTTCGTATGTATATGCTGAAATGTTGACTCTGCCAGGAACGCCATTGCTTTCCATCCGGCTCGCGATGTTGACCGTGCTACCCCAGATATCATAAGCATATTTCTTTTTTCCTACCACGCCTGCAACGACGGGGCCGGTATGCACACCGATCCTTACTTCCCAGGATTCAAGGCCTTTTTCTTCCCGGCTTCGATTATTCTTTTCGATGAACTGCTGTATCTCGATAGCAGCCTTGATCATCTTATACACGTGGTCAGGATCTGGTGAAGGCATATTACCCGCGCACATATAAGAATCTCCTATAGTTTTTATTTTCTCAAGATTATATTTTTCCATGATGTTGTCAAAAGCCATGAAACATTCATTGAGCTCTTCTACTACATCTTCCGGAGATAATTTGTCTGCAATAGAAGTGAAACCTTTGAAATCAGTGAATAAAACAGAAACTTCTTCAAAATGGCGCGGCACTGATCTACCGCTTGTCTGCAGCTCTGAAGCCACTTCTTTCGGTAGTATGTTCAGTAACAGGTGCTCGATCTGATCCTTTTGTTTATCCAGTATCTTATTGACTTTAACCTTTTGCAGGTAGTTCCGGTAAATGATAAACGCAATGATAACGATCAGACCCAATCCTATCTGGACCGCCATGCGGGCGGCTTTTTCGGTTTTGATTTTTGCGTCCTGCAAAACAATCTCGCCTTCTTTTTTCGAGAGTTCAAAGTCGAATTGCAGCTGGTTCAGTTTCTTTTTCGTGTCGATCCTGTACAGGGAATCCTTGATGTTGACATAAAGGGTCTTGAACTTGTATGCGTTGGAATAATCCTCTTGTTTTTCATATGAAATCGCCATCGCCTTGTAGAGGTCGCTGAGCTCGGGCAATACATCATCGATGTTTTCTGCGATTTCCTGGGCCCGGTGAAAATAATCGATGGCCATTGAAGTCATACCCTGTTCCTGGTAAACCTCGCCCTGTGCCCTGAGAACCCTGATTATTTGTAGCTTGTCATCCTCTTTTTGGGCGATCGATAACGCTTTCTCCAGGTTCTGAAGTGCCAGTTCATAGTTGCCGTCTTTCATATAGGTTTTGCCCAGGCCACTGTATCCGAAAGTGGCGTCATAGGTGTTGCCGGCGGCCTTCAGTGATTTCCTGAAGTATTCGAATGCTTTTTCGGTGTTGTTGTTATCGAAATAGACCTCGCCGATATTTGCTGTCAGGCCGATATATTCCGGCTGGTAGCTGCTACCTTCAAGGTATGGTATGGCTTTAAGTAAGTAATTAATGGCAACAGGATCTCTTTTGTTATGATAGATACCGCCAACATTTGACAGCGCAGTTGCTATCCTGAGGGTATCCCCGATTTTTTCTGCGAGTTGCAAAGATTTCAACATGTATTCGAGTGCCTTCTCATCCGCACCCTGGTTGAGATAGATCGCCCCGATATTATTCATCATATTCGAGATGCCAATATCGTCACCAATTTTTTCAAAGACTTCCAGAGATTGAACCCAGTAAGGAAGGGTTTCCGCAAACCATTGCCGGTTGTAATACACCATCCCGATCTGCTTCAGCGCATTTGCGGTGCCCCTTGCATAATTCAATTTCTCCGCCATCTCTTTTGCTTTGAATCCAAGACTGACAGCTTTGGCAGAGTCGACCCCCTGGACGCGTTTTAATTCTGCGATCAACGTGTCTACTGCAGCAGAGTCATTTACAGCCTGTGTTTGCGCATATGATGCAACCGAGAGGTTTACAACCACCAGTAAAAAAAAGATTCTTCGATTCATGGTAGTCCTGTTTACTTAACAATTGGGTTACGATGGAAAAAGCAGGAAGGGAGTTGCGGTCCCTTCTTTGCTTCATCAGATTTTTATGAATTTAAATGTTTTTGTGCCTGAAGCAGTCTTTGCTTCTATAATGTAAATTCCCCTGGAAAGCGCCGAAATATTTATCTCATAATTGCCTTCACTTATTCTTCTTAATGGAGCCGATTTTAATTTACCTACTCCGTCATAGATCCGGATGTCTGCCGTGTTGCGCACATCTTTATTCAACTGCATCCTCACACTCAGCGTCGCTGGATTAGGGTACAACATGTCTTTACGCAATTGCGGTTCCGTAGGTTTTTCGGACACTATTTTTTTCGGAGCGCTTTTTAGACTGGTCGATTCAGTGACTTCCAGGTTACCGTCCTGGAATATTATCCTGTAGTTTGAATTGAAATAACAACCACCAACAACAATGGGATAATTGCCGGCCGGCGATGAAAGGGTTGCGGTTGTGTTATTCGAAACGCCGTTCGCGGGCTCTACGACAACTACTGCTATTGCATTGTTTGCATCCTGTTCGTGATAAATATGCCCGAACTGGTAACAGTAGAACCACCAATCTGTTTTCTGGGTGATATAATACACTCCCGGCCGCGTTGGCGCAACGAACGCATTATTCAGCACCCCGGCATGCGGGAAGGTGCCACTTATATCATAACAGACATCGAAGTTGTTTCCGTTTTGATCGTCATTGCTCATACCGATATACATCTGTGTTATGCAACCCGGACAATAGGGGACGTAGCCGGGGATCAGATCCGAGAAGTACACCTGGTTCCAGCTTCCTGTCAGTGTCAGGTTCTCGCCTGGTGTGGCATAGTAAACATTCGATGTGCCGTTGATCCTGACATCTGTATATGTTGTGCGTTTTTCCAGCAGATCGACCACCTTGGTTGTTGGCGGGATCTGGATAGGCTGACACACCGAAGCTTCGGTATCATCGAACGCAAATCCGCTGTAGGTTGTAGTGAATGGCGGATTTGGCTCTCCAACACGTCGTGTTTTGTTTTCAGCTGTTACGACCAATGGTTTTTTCGTGATCAGTACGCTAGCCACTCCATAGGTTACCTCGAAATTTGAATTCACAAAAGCGCCGGGCATCAGAACCTGGGAGCCTGCCTCAAGTCCTGTGATCATATTCATCGAAATCATTCCGCCCAGATCACCCGCCTGCAGGTTGATATCGTCTTCGTCAACCAGTACTAGTGTCTTTGCATTATTGTTCGGACCACTCACGTCGAAATTATTCACAAGTGCTCTCAGTTGGCCATTTACAATCGCTTTTAGCTGACCGTTAGGATAAACCCACTGTTCCCCATTTACAATGGCCCTCAGTTGGCCGTTTTCAATAACATAACTATTCACTTCCTGTAATTGCCCGTTTACGATAGCCTTAAGCGGGTCCCCGTTCGGGTAGTCCACCAGTTCCTGATTCACCAGGGCCCTTAATTGACCGTTCTGGAGCACTATAAAAACTACCTGGCCATTTACAACTGCCATTAGCTGACCGTTGACCATTGACAAAAGCTGGCCATTGACCAACGCCCTCAATTGCCCGTTGGCAATCGGAACATAATAACCATTGACTAATGCTCTCAGCTGCCCGTTTGCAAATTGTGTTACACTGTCGATTGCTACTCCGTCACCATTCACCAATGCGCGCAATTGTCCGTTTACAAGAGCGCGAAGTTGTCCATTTACATAAGCTACCTCCTGGCCGTTTACCAGAGCTCTCAGCTGTCCGTTAACAAGACTGAAGCTTGTTGTCGGTACATCAACCAGCACCCCGTTCACCAGGGCTCTTAACTGGCCGTTCACCAGGGCTCTTAGCTGACCATTAACCAGTGCCCTTAGCTGGCCATTTACTATTGAAAGATCTTCAGCAACCTGCAGCGTATCATCTACAAGTACCAGGAGCAGACCATTGATGATAGCAACAAGCTGTCCGTCCAGAGCTGGCTGGAGTTCACCATTTACGATCGCAAGCAACCGCCCGTTTACTAAAGGAGTCAACGGTGCATTAACCAGGGCCCTGAGCTGACCATTTGCGAGAGTGAACTGTTGCCCGCTTACATTGACCGTCAACTCACCGTTCTCCAATGTCATTTCCTGCCCGTTCACAAGCGCTCTCAGTTGTCCGTTTAGCAACGATAGCTCTACCGTTATTTCCTGCCCGTTTACCAGCGCTCTTAGCTGGCCATTAGGTATAACCGTCCATATACCGTTAACGAGTGCTCTTAGATGGCCATTCACGAAAGTGATATCGCTTGCATCTACCCACACATTGTTCACCAGTGCTCTTAATTGTCCGTTAACCAGTGCTCTTAACTGGCCATTCACCATTGCAAGCAACTGCCCGTTAACCATTGGTACAAAATCCTCCCCGGGGACTGCAGATTCAGCGGAACCATTTGTCAATACCTTGAGATTCAGAAACGCTCTTGCATTAAGGTTTGGCGATGCCTGTACCATCATGGATTTAGCCGGATCCGATCTGTAATTCAGTAATGATTGGGCTGAAACATCAACTATAAATCGCTGTTCCCCTATCTGTGCTATATCTATAGCGGTCGGAGGTGCTTTCAGCTGGCCGTTTTCAGTAGTAAACTTTCTTGCATTGAGCACAGACTGGAAGCTCGCCATTGCACCGATATTCGTCAGATCAAAAGGAGCAATTTGTGAATTGATACTGCTGAAGCCGTTGAGAACTATCAGTCCGTTTGCCGCAAGGTATTTTGTATGCAGCGCCTTTACTTCCTCAAGGAGATGCGGAGCAACCACACCTGCTGTGTCAAATTGATAGGTATAGGTAATGCCATTAAGATCATCACCATATTTGATTGTCTTTGATTCCGGCGTAATTTTCAAAGTCATTTTTTCAACCGTAAGCGTCCCGGTTTCAAATCTGAAACTGTATTGTGAAAGAAGCGGGTCGTCCGCTGGCAATTCATTCGCCCTTGCGATCGATATACCATAACTACGCGGAGTGCTCGTTGAAGTGGCAAAGGTGCCAAGAACCAGGTTGTCCAGTTTCAGATCAAACAGTGAGAGGCTGGTTTGCTTGATATCCGTTATCTGATCACCGATCTTAACCGAAATCTGTGCGGTAAGCACAGGATTCTCCTGGCCATATCTGCGGCTTTTATTTTCAGCCTTTACGATAATCAATACACCAGAGCTAAAGAACCGGAGGCTTTCAGACAAGCCGCCGTCTAACCCACTCACGCTTTTCGCAGGATTGAAGATCTGGAATGCCGGATCCTGTCCTGAAGGGATAGCGTTTACTGTTGCCGTTGCGGTACTGATACCCGTTGCAGGATCGGTGGAGATAGTTGTTGGGACAGGTACGTTATCAACGTAGATCTGACTATTGGGAGCAAAATATCTACCGGCAATCCTTACCTGGAACGGATCAGTTCCGCCCTGTGCGCCAGGAACAACGGGTTCGAGCGTAGAAATGATTGGCTTTGCGTTGGCGATCTGCGCCATAGCTGAATCAGCTTGTATATATCCGTAACCCCCATCAAAAGAGAACTCACCTGATATGTTTGGAAATCTGCCTGCGGAAGACTTCAGTTGCTGTCTTAATTCGTGGGGAGCAACGAGAGCCTGGAGATTGAATTTTTTTCTACCCTCGACTAACAAGGCCGCTACGCCGGCGGCGTGGGGCGCGGCTGCGGATGTACCGAAAAAGTTCGGGTAGGTATCACCGTCATTAAACTGTGCTCCACCCAGATTCACGGAAGTATTCACTCCATTAGGTGCAACCAGGTCAGGTTTATTGCGCACGCCAAATGTACTTCCGGTAAGTGTCACCGTTCCTCCCCTTGAAGAGAAAGAAGCGACGCCGGGCCACACTGGGGTGAAAGGTGGAACATTTGCATAAAGCATAGCGCCCACAGCTATGGCGCTGTCGGCGTTGGCATGACCAACAACCGTTGAGGTACCGGTTTGATAGTTGAGGATGGTAGGATCGCCACGGAATATTATGTATTTGAATCGGACATTGGAAGTACCCGCCGCTCTTACAACCATCAACTTTGCATTAGTCGTATCTCTTACAGTAAAGGCACAAATCTCAAACGGATCTCCGGAAATGTTGCTACGATTGAAACCGAACAACCTGTAACCGTTGGCGTTGACAAGATACAGATCCATATCAGTCTGAACACCACTTGTGCCCAGAGAGCGGAACTCATCACTCCACTGTAAAACGATTGTATACGAGCCTGGTTTAAGATTTATGGTCTGATAGAGATCTGCAGCAGTAGCACCGAACCTGTGGACCTGACCGGTAGCAATAACCGAGCTGTTGGTCACTCCGCGGAATTCGGATTCGTATGACTTGTTGCCAAAATTACCTGCGGAAGTAAAATAGGTCACTCCCTGTGCCACAACCTCATTCACCGCTTCGGCAATCACCCCATCTCTTTGAAAAGGTTCTGTGATATAGGTGAGGTCATCAACAATGATATCGCAGCGTCCACCTTCAAGGGTGGGGGATGCCAGTCTTCTGATAGCATCAGCAAAATGTCCGGCGCTGAGAAAGCCGGTACTAAATGCAAGTTTCGCCTTGGGAGCAATATCATGTACAATCTGCAACATTGCCCTGCCTTCATCATTACCACTTCCGATCAGGTCCTCAACCACCTGGACCGCATCAGGATTCTCTGACTGTTGTCCATTGGATTTCACCCCTGGCAAATCCCCTTCGTTTACATCAGTCTGGGCTCCTGCCTTTGCATCATAGCTATCGGAGATCACACCGATTTTTACGTTGGTTCCGGTTAGTCCAAACCGATCCCTTACCGTATTGGATCGCATGGTAACGTCACCCTGGCTGGTGATTAATCCTGTGTTACTGATGGGTGGAAATAAAGGCCGGATAAATTGAATCGCAGCAATACCGGCAAGCTGGGATAACCTGTTAATCGGGAAATTACCTGTTATCGTCCTTTTGTGGGCGTTACTGTTCACGATATTGGTCATACCTAAAGTAACCAGCTGTGGCCTTAAAGTATTCAAAGTATAATCATTGGACTGATTGCTGATTACTTCAATCATCACATTTCCCTGGCCATCAAGGATGAACATCTCATTATCCTGTATGGCCGATATAGCTACCGTATTTTGAATCAACGAGGTTAGCTCTGCTCCAACCTTATTATTCGCCGGTAATACTTTTCCGTTCACGGGTGCCGGAACATATGGTTCTATATAAGTCAGACCGGTACCTACTGCAGCAGCCTGGTAAACGATCCTGATATCGTTTTTTATCTCGACACGTTTGCCACTCCATAACCCACCGATAATATGCGGTGTGCCATTAGGCTGTAATGAGGTCTTATCTATGAGTATCGCGCCATTCGGTGCCCACACATTACCCATCCAGGCATTCCTTCCGGCAACCATGGCTCCGGCCCCTTCAATGGAAAACGCATTCCCATAAGAAGATCCGGTGCCATGAACTTCGGTAAAAATTCTGGATGGAAAGTTACCGTTGATAGTATTGACTGAAATGTTTCCCCAACGCGCATCCTTTATGATAAAAATGTTGATGGAACCCTCAGTTGTGCCTAAAAAATCAAAGACAAGGTTATTCGTTTTGGAAGCATTGTCTACCTCGTAAAAAATATAGTTTCCCGGCCCGTTAAAAGTAAGTGTCTGATTTCCCGATAAAGAAAGTTTGCGGTACACACCCTCGGAAATACGCTGTGATTTGGAAATATTCGTGTTGTTGTTGCTGGGGGCAACCTGGCCATCAAATGGCGTGTTAGCAGGGAGTGTAGGCATAACCGGAAGAACAACGGTGGGAGCAAAACCTCCCGAAGGCGCCGGACCGGTGTAGTTTGTATTCGTCGGGGCAGGCACGCCAACCGTACCGGTTACCGTTCCGGCTCCGACAGCTATCCTTCCATTAGCGGTAAGATTGCCGGTAATGATCAGATCGTTACCAAGGCTTATTGCCGGGTTTAAATTCGTTCCCGCCCGGTTTGCGAATATATCGCCGGTTATCCTTGTAGTATTACTGATTTCAACCCTGTTCCCACTATATATATTTCCTTTGAGGTTCAGGTTGTTTTCGATGTCAACCATATGGTTGGAGCCTATATTACCCTCAATCATTGATGCGTTCTTCAGAAAAACACCCTGGGCAGAATTATATGAACCCGGAGCGGCACTTCCACCCCAGATAGCAAAATCCTTGACCTTTAATTCAACAGGGGCCTGACTTTGAACCGTTTGGGCAGCAAACGCGATCAGGAAAAGAAAAAGACATTTCGGAAATGCAAGAAGGAACCCTTTCATCAATAAGCAGTTTAATAATACATGAATTAATCTCAGTGACAGGTTTACTGTACTACGGCGGAACCATACCGCTGAGGTAATACAGCAAACAACCATTAACATAGGCCAAACGGAGTAACAGATTCTTTCTTGAGATGTATCAGAGTGTACGTAAACTACTATCAGGGTAACCTTAATTAATAAAGCTGCAAACTGCTAAATTAAATCGCCCCCCGGGGCACACTGCATCATTAAATTTTACATTGGGAGATTGGGCAAAGGGATATCTTAATAGCTTCTTAATTGCAATTTATTGCAATAAATCAGCAATAAATAAAAATAATTCAAGGTCAGGGAGGCTACCATTGTTCCAGGCAACCCGACGGACTAAGCCGGAACTAAACAGTATTTCCTCCTGAAAAAATTTTGAAAACGCTTTTCTTACTAAGCCGGAATAATGTTTCGCGATTGATAAAACATAATTACTGTGCTTCAAAATGTATTGGGCAATTGCAATTCGGGAGCGAAAAGCAACCCTGAATGGTTCTTTTATTATTTATTTTGTCGCGTTTGTACAGGCCACTAATCCTGATGCTACATTATCTTTCACTGACCAATAAGCCATTGAAATTCATTGTTTGATTGCTTGCGTCTGATCCATGGCTTATTTCAGCTTGATCCCGGAACAAAAATGGTTACTATTGGTAAGCGTTTCCAATCATCTTATTGTCTGATAGAAATTGCCCGGCTTACTGAGTGGTTTGTATTTATTCTGTCAAAAATTTGCATTTTGGACATTTGACCTGGATCAAGAAATTGGAGATGCATAAATTGATGATGCTGGTATGATGATACCGGAAAACAACTTTAGGCTGAGTTCAATTAAGATTTGTAGCTTTATTATACTCCTTATCCAGGCTTACCGCGCAAACGCTTAATCCCCCTTTTTGCTTCTGACTCTACGGATGCTTTTTATTTAACCTTTAAACATTTACACATGAGTAAACTACTTCTCGTGCTGTTCCTCCTGCCATTGATGGCAGCAGGGCAGGACAAAACCCTCATTAGCTTCAACCGTGTTTTTGTAAAATCCGACAAGGTAGAGGCGTTTGAAAAAGCATTGGCCGCACACGCACAAAAGTATCACAAAGGGGATGTAAGCTGGCGGGTGAGCTTCATTGATTCCGGCCCCAATGCAGGTGGTTACCTGATTGTAGAAGGGCCCACCACCTGGGAGGCAATGGACAAAAGGGGAGATCTCGGCGCTGAACATACGAAAGACTGGACGCAAAATGTGATGCCGCTTACGACAGAAAAATACGAAAGCGGTTACCTGGTATATCGTGCCGATCTGAGTACTGTACAACTTGCGGCGTTTTCGGAAAAAACTGTAATTAATCATGTTTTTTACAAGCCAGGTTATTTTGATGAAGCAGAGGCGATGTTAAAGACCTTTAAAAAAGCCTGGGAAGGAAGCCAGACCGTGGCCGTTTATGAAGCGAGCGCCTCCGGCCCTCCCCAATTTATTGTAGTTACCCGTTACAAGGAAGGACTAAAAGAAAGAACACCCGGTTATTTGAAACCGCTTAGAGAAAGATACGAAGCGGCAAACGGAGCCGGTACCTGGAGCAATTATATCACATTCTTAAAAAACGGTATAGAACACTCCTGGAGTGAGATGACAACACATCGAAAAGACCTGAGTTCCAAATGATCCCTGTTACGGCCCTTACCAGTTAAGGGCCGTTTACATGATGGTTGTTCGGGGGTTGCTTTCCAACAAATGACGCCCTGATGTGGAATACCTGAAAAGTTCTTTTCACAGTCAATTTAGCGCAGTAGATTGCGTCAAACGATAGCTAAAGAGCTTATGAAACTACCTCCATTGATTCTCTCCGCATTAATCTTATGTTTAACCTCCACCGCCTTATCCCAGTTAAACTGGAAGCTCGTTGCCCCGGGCGTCTGGAAGGCCGATGTCGGTAAACCGGAAGCCTATAATTTGCTTACAGCATCTGGTGCCAAGCCTTATATCGACGGTTTAAACAAGTTGGGTGCCGGCACATTCCCGCTGGATAGTTCGGAGATATGGACAATGGTTACAGATGGAAAAACGCAGCTGCGCTTTCCCCTGGTCAAAGAAGAAGAGATCTATGGTTTCGGCCTGAACTTCCAGACAATTCACCAGAGAGGCAAAATTCTGCAGCTCCACGTGGACCATTACGGTAAGGAAGATAATGGACGGACACATGCTCCTACTCCTTTTTACGTTTCGTCGATGGGTTACGGTGTATTCATAAATGCTGCGCGATACATAACCGTATATGCGGGTAGTGGATCCCGTAAGGACAGTAAAAATCCCCCGGTAGAAAAGGATAGGAACTCTGAAAAGGACTGGTCCGCCCGGCCGTATTCAGATGCAGTCGAGATGTCTGTTGGCGCTCCGGGGGCGGAGGTTTATATTTTTTCAGGTCCTACTCCGCTTGATGCCGTAAGACGATTCAATTTGTTCAATGGCGGAGGGCCATTGCCGCCTCGTTGGGGCCTGGGTTTTACCCAGCGGGTGAAGTCATTGTATACGTCTGACGAAGTAGCTGCTGAGGTGGCGATGTTTGAAGAAAAAGGATATCCCCTGGATTTTGTGGGACTTGAGCCCGGATGGCAAAGCAGGTCTTACCCCGGCACTTTTGAATGGGATAAAAAGCGCTACCCTGATCCACAGAAATTTGTAAAAGAAATGCTTGATAAGGGCATACGCCTCAACCTGTGGATCAATCCCTATGTGTCCAAACAGGCTTCAATTTATAAGTCCATAACCCCTTACACAGGCTCGCATACGGTTTGGGTGGGCGAGGTGCCGGACTTTACCATGCCACAGGCCAGGAAGATATTTTTTGATCAGCTTTCGAAAGATCAGGTGAGCATCGGCGTTAGTGGGTATAAGATTGATGAAGTTGATGGTTATGACGAATGGTTATGGCCGGATGTAGCCACCTTTCCCTCAGGGCTCGCAGCTGAACAGTTACGCCAGACCTATGGCCTGTTAACGATGAGGTATAGTGCTGAAATGTTCTATAAACAAAACAAACGGACCTATGGGTTGGTGCGCGCAAGTAATGGTGGTGGAGTATCGATGCCTTATGTTATCTACAACGATTACTATAATCACCGTGATTTTATAACCGCCCTTATAAACAGCGGCACTGCCGGAGTGTTATGGACCCCGGAGGTCCGTGCTTCAAAAACGGCAGAAGAATGGTTAAGACGTTTTCAAACCGTCATCTTTTCCCCGATGGCCATGATCAATGCCTGGTCAAGCGGCACAAAACCCTGGTCATATCCCGAGGTAGCCACCCAGGTAAAAGAGCTGGCACTCTTGCGTATGCAGATGATGCCTTACTGGTATAGTGAGTTTGCAAAATATCATTTTGAAGGGACACCCCCGTTCCGCGGAATGGCGCTGGAACCGGGTTTCAAACAACAGATGAAAAAGGAAACCGGAAGTACTGATCTTGAAGAAAATCCTTACCTGGAAGCAACAACAAAAGAGATCCGGGATCAGTATATGGCGGGTGAATCCCTGCTTATCGCGCCATTATTTGCAGGAGACACCTCACGTACCGTAGTATTGCCCAAAGGAAAGTGGTATGATTTCTTTACCGGCGATTTTGTTGGCGATGGAACCGTCATTACGGTAAGGCCCGGCCTCAATAAGATTCCCGTATATGTTAAAGACGGCAGTATCATCCCTATGATGAAACCGGCCCTGCATGCGCCAAAAGCCGGTGCTAAGGTCGACCTGGAAATCCGTCACTACGGTACGGCTCCATCAACCTATAACTTATATGACGATGACGGTGAAACATTCAATTATGAAAAGGGTGAATACAGCTGGAGACAAATAAAAGTCAGCCGCGATGCCGCAGGAAAACTGTCTGGTAGTATAGAAGCACCAAAGCCCGGAAAACCAAATACCGTGGGCAAGGTTGATTTTGTTTTTATGACGAAATAGCCGGTTCCCGGACACATCTTTCTTCGCAAATTATATTAACCCACACATTATATTGAATAACAGTTGCCAGGATTCCCGGCAACTGTTGTTCAATAAGGTTAATTATGATCCTTTAGACTATTGACTTCCTGATAAGGCAACTGGTTTATGTGCCTTGCTTCATCTATTCATTGTCGACTATCCTTCATGTGATCATTGTTTATTATTTTGAACCCGGAGCCCTGTAAGTAAAGGATCTGCCGGATGCTGCGTCGATATCTTCCGGACTTATCAGGGGTGTGATTGAAATCCTGACAAGGCCCGCGGCGTTTACTTTTAAGCCTACCGCCGCGGCGGAAATATCATCCGGCAATTCGATAATGAGATAAACATCCGCGTCGCCGAATGCATAGTAAAATGCCTCAATTTTGCCATTGATTGGCATCAGCATTTTCTCAATAGCATTCCTGCGCCCGGTTCCACCTTCCTGCATAAGTCCTTTCATTCCATCGGAGTTATACACTCCTTTGATTAAATACTTTTTCATTGTTTAACGTTTTAAGGATTCCTACTCTTATGGCTTTTCGGATTTGCCCCGTTTTTATAATGGTCACTGGTCTCCATTTGAGCGTTTACTGATTGCGATTGGCAGGTAGCGCATTTTTGGCTGGCAATGGCCGGTCAAAGGGATAGCTTCTTAAGGAACGGCAGCTTGAGGCAGAAAAGGGAAATTTGGATCGAAGAGAAGGTTAGTGTATTGAATTTACAAAAAATTCGGATTGATATCTTGTTTGCAGGCCCAATTTAAATCTATGCTACATTTACGTATGCGTCAGCTCGCTGCAATAATGTTTTCAGATATGGTCGGTTATACTGCACTCATGCAGGAGAATGAACAATTGGCCACACAAAAACGCCGCCGCTTGAAAGAAGTGCTGACCCTTGCAGTTTCTGCACATCATGGGAAGATACTTCAGTACTATGGCGATGGTGCGCTGAGCATATTTAACAGCGCGGTTGATGCGGTTTATTGTGGTGTGGAGATCCAAAAAACGGTACAGCAGGAACCCAGGATCGAACTCCGCATAGGCATCCACACCGGTGATATTTCTATAGAGGAGGAAACGATTTACGGCGATGGTGTTAACCTGGCATCAAGAATCGAATCGCTGGCTGTTCCCGGTTCCATATTTATCTCTGAAAAAGTGTTCGAGGAAATCCGGAACCAGGAAAACCTGGAAGCGCGGGAGATGGGATACTTTGAATTGAAGAATGTAACCAGGCCGGTGCGCATATTTGCGATTGATAACAATCACCTGGTTGTTCCACCGCGAAATGCATTGAAAGGCAAAACCAGGGAGCCTACAAATCGCCTTGCGGTTTTGCCATTTGTAAACATGAGTGCTGATCCTGAAAATGAATATTTCAGTGATGGCATCACCGAAGAATTACTGAATGCAATTACTAAAGTTGATGGACTACAGGTTACTTCGAGAACGTCAGCCTTCGCTTTCAAAGGGAAAAATACAGACATCAGGGATATAGGCATTCAATTAAATGTGGACAGGATACTGGAAGGAAGTGTACGGCGATCCGGAAACCGCGTCCGGATAACGGCGCAGTTAATCAATACAGCTGACGGCTATCATATCTGGAGTGAAAACTACGACCGCGATCTTACAGATATCTTTGACCTGCAGGATGAGATCAGCAGCATCATAGTGAACAAACTCCGGGAAAACCTTACGGCGCGTGAGCAGGAAGAAAGACTTGTTAAAGTGCATACACATAACATTAATGCATACACGCAGTTTCTGAAAGGATTGCATTTCTACAACAAGATAACTCCCAATGATGTTAAAAAAGCTATCGAATGTTTTGAAGAAGCAATAAGGCTAGAACCGGGTTATGCCCATGCCTATGGCATGGCTGCCAGTTGTTATGCCTTCCTGGGAGGCACCGGCCAGCTTCAGCCCAAAGCAGCTTTTCAAATTGTTCACGACTATAGTGATAAGGCGCTCAAACTGGACAGCCTGCTATCAGTGAGTTACTCCGCCAAAGCTTCTGCTTATTTGTTCTACGACTGGAACTGGAAAAAGGCTTATGAGCATTTGCAAAAAGCACTTAAGCTTAATCCTGCGGAAACGGGGGCTCATCAGTTACTTTGTTTTTACTTCATGATAAGCGGGCGGAAACAAGATGCCGTGGACATCATGGAGAAAGCAGCACTCTCAGATCCTCTGTCTACCATCATCAACCAATATCTCGCAGAAAGCTATTTATTTTCCGGGCGACCTGACCTGGCATTAAAAAAAGTTGAAGCGTTGCTGGATATATATCCGCAAATGCGGGTGGCACTGGAGTTGAAGGGATGGTGCACGGGAGCAAGTGGAGACTGGAAGAAAGCCGCCGAGATTTTTGAAGAAGTTTACCGGTTGGCAAAGAACCCATCAAAGGGAGTAACTCCATTAGCTGTTGCCAATGCAAGGCTCGGAAATAGTGAAAGGGCATTGGAATTATTAGACATCATTACCAGGCGGCAGATCCGGGAACCCGGAGTTGTCCTGGATGTGGACCTCGCGATGATATGGTGGGCCTTGGGTGACAAAGACAAAACCTTTCATCATCTGTTCCAATGTATTGAAAAACGTATGGGTGCCGTAGCCATCCTTATTGATCACCCTATGTTCAGCGGAATCGACGCTGATCCGAGATATCGTGTTATCAAGCAACAGCTGGGCGTCGATGAATTCAGTTAAATTCAGATTATGAAACATAACGATTTTTTACAAATAATACCCTCGCAGGAGACCGGCAATGAGATAGAAGCTGAGGCCCAGACCGGTTTTCCCGGTGCCGCTGAAGGGATACTTTTTTATGAAAGGGCCAAAAGCCGGTTGCTTGATGTCAATAACTGGGGCCGGATCGCCGGAGTACTGAGTGCCAGCTTCCGCATTGTAAACCCCGAAGGAAAAGAGGGTCCGGAGCGGGTACAAAAAGGCTGTTATCTCCGGATCGACGTTCCGGGACCGGGAAGTAAAGCCGGTGACGGTTACGATTGGGTTTTTGTTGAAGAACTTTTAGAAAAAGAAGAGGAGGACAGGCAGAGCATCGGTTTCCGGGTAAGACCTTGCGAGAATCCACTAGGCAATCCCGATGAGACTGCACATTTCTATTCCAACGAGTCAACCAGCAGTTTCATAGTTACGCGCGAGGGAAACCAGGTTTATGCCTGGATCGTGGACCGTAACATCAAGCCGAATCAACAAACCGGGTCAGTCACCGACCAGATCCGGGACTCAGCAGTCGGTACCGGTGCACGTGGTATTTTTTCAAAGATGCAATGGCAGGGACTTGCAGATGGTATTGTAAAAAACAGCGAATAGCAGGTTTCTTCGACTATTGTCGTCCAATCATAAATTTCTTCGGGGGCATACCTGATCTCCGGGCTGACGATTATTCCACATTTATAAACAACACATCACAACCAGTATGAGCGAAATTAAAAAAGAAGACATCAAACAGGAAGTGTTTGATCTTTATGACGACTATGCGCATAACCGGGTAGATCGCCGGGACTTCATTCAGAAGTTGTCGACCTACGCTGTTGGCGGTCTTACCGTAACCTCCCTGATGAGTTTTCTGATGCCGGATTACCAGGGCGGCATCCAGATTCAGCCAGACGATGCGCGGTTAACCACGGAATATATTAACTACCAGTCGCCAAAAGGAGGTGGTTCAATTAAGGCGCTGCTGGCCAGGCCTGCAGATTCCAAAGGAAAACTTGGTGGTATTGTAGTTGTTCATGAAAACAGGGGTCTTAATCCCTATATCGAAGATGTAACAAGAAGAGCTGCCCTCGCCGGGTTTCTTGCCATCGGCCCCGATGCCCTGACCCCGCTCGGTGGTTATCCTGGTAATGACGATAAGGGAAGAGAATTGCAAAGTAAAAGGGACAGGAATGAGATGCTTGAAGATTTCATTTCAGGATACGAGTATCTGAAAAATCACAAAGATTGTAACGGCAAAGTGGGAGTTGTGGGTTTTTGTTTCGGCGGCTGGATTGCAAACATGATGGCCGTCCGGGTTCCCGAACTGGCAGCTGCTGTGCCGTTTTATGGCGGACAGCCAGCAAAGGAAGATGTTCCAAAGATTAAAGCGCCATTACTGATTCATTACGGCGAGCTGGATACCCGGGTGAACGAAGGCTGGCCCGCTTATGAAGCGGCCCTGAAAGAAAATAAAAAAGAATACCAGGCCTATATTTATCCGAATGCAAACCATGGCTTTCATAATGATACAACTCCACGATTTGATAAAGCAGCTGCGGAACTTGCCTGGACAAGAACAGTTGATTTTTTCAAAGAGAAACTGAAATAAGGTTATAGGGACGCTAACATTAATTTGTGTATACATGGGTAGAGTTTTAAATAAGGTGCAAACCACAAAACCCGCCATTGAGTTATTGTTAGCGTATATCACAAGCACATCAGAGAAGAAACGGAAGGGCCGCCAATGTATTCGTTCATAACTTAAAAGATCTGAACATGAAACGTAAAACATTCTTAACTGCGCTGACGCTTTTGCCCTTGTATAGGGCAGTGGCCAATATGAATTTCCGTTTCTTCTCTCAATCCTGTAAAACGCAAAAGGACCAGGAAGGACCTTTCTATAAGAAAGGTTCACCTATGCGTGATGTTATAGAGCAAGGCGGAACACCGCTAACTATTAAGGGAAAAATTCTCAAAGCCGCGGATTGTGCAACACCGGTTAGCAACGCCACGCTGGATATCTGGCATTGTGATTCGCATGGAAATTATGACAACGAGGGCTTCAAATGTCGCGGAATGGTTAAAACAGATAGTAGTGGTAGCTATACATTTGCTACTATTTTCCCACCTCCTTACGGTTCAAGGCCCCGTCACATCCATTTTAAAGTAAGAGCTGAAGGTTATCCGGAACTTACTTCCCAGATTTATTTTAAAGGTGATCCTAAAATAAGCAATGATTTCGCGCGAAACGCCGAACCCGACCGAATTATTGAAGTACTCAAAACTAATGATGTGCTAAACGGGCAGTTCAATATTTATATCTAGATAAAACTTCAAATTTGATTGCGGTAGACATTTCTCAATCTTTGCGATCAGCCAGGGTTCAGCATTTAGTAAAAATCCTGATCTCATTGTAGACTCAATCACTCCATTGAAATGCAAAATATTCGGCTTGTTCCGTTCCGGTGTTCACCAAAGCATGTGGCACACCAGAAGAATAAAAAATTACATCGCCGGCTTCTGCGGGATAAAGTTGCCCGGCAATATGAATTTTTACAGTCCCTCTTAACATCAAAATAATTTCTTCCTGCTTGTGTGTATGAGGTGGGTGGCTTTCGAGTCCTGCATTAAGCGCCGTGGTGTGCATTTCAAATTTTTCCAATTGTGATGTTGGCCTGTTGAAAAAATTTTTCCGGCCGCCCTTTTCGTTTTTATAGAAAGCGACTTCATTCCAGTCAAGCATAAAAGAACCACCATTTTGTTTTGCCCTGTCTAAATTAGCTGGCAGTTTAGATTTGTATTCCAGCACATAGAATGTGGCTGGTGAGGTGTCGGCGTTTTCAATACTATGTTCTTCGCCAGGCATAAAAAAAGCAATACTGCCCCGTCCAAGTATTTTGGTAGTATCCCTTATGGTGACTTTTACTTTTCCATCTTTTACAATGATTAGTTCTTCCATATCGGCAGGGGCATGACGGGTATGAGAAACCAGTCCCGGTTTGATAGTAGTGCTGTGTACTTTGAACCGCGATAGCGAAGTGGTGCTGCCTTCCATTACCGGCACGGTTGTCTTCGGTGCTGTTTTTGTTGCATTTAAGGATTTCAGATGGTAAACCTTCGACGGCAATGAATCCAATACCTGGGACATGATAGCGGAGGTGTTCAAAATTATTGCGATAGAAAGAGCAAGAATCGTTTTTTGCATATTTAGTGTTTGAAAGAACAAATTACTTCAGCTGGCAATCTGATGATAAAATAAAAGGGAGGAGTTTTACTCCGACCGGCGATTACCTCGTGACTAATATAACGACAACTTAATTTTTGAAATGGGTGATTGATATCCGTTTTTTACTATGTATTATTTTATAAATAAAGTCCCTGAACAAGCAAGCTAATTATAAAATGAACGAAACCATAAACTCTGCATGTTTGTGAGACAAAATTTGTGTGGGCTCTTACCTGGCAGGAACCTGATTGGGACGTTGTGGGTTATCTGGGCAGGGTGATTGAAACTGGATTGAATTTATTCTGTCAACGCTTCACGGAGGTACCGGCGCAGGTAGTTTGCCGTTACACTTGCCTGATGGGCGGCTACATCGACCGGTCTGCCCTGGACAAGTATTTTTCCCCCTTTTTCACCCGCACCAGGACCCATATCAATAACCCAGTCACTGCCAGCTGCCACCCGCATGTTATGTTCTACCACAATCACTGTGTTCCCTGAGTCAACAAGTCCATGTAGCTGTGTCATCAATTTAACTATATCATGGGGATGCAAACCGGTAGTTGGCTCGTCAAGGATGTACAAAGTATTTCCGCGTCCGACACGTTGTAATTCCGTAGCAAGTTTAATGCGCTGTGCTTCCCCACCGGAAAGTTCAGTGGCCGGCTGGCCAAGTCTCAGGTAGCCCAGCCCTACCTCTTTTAATACTGTCAGTGATTTGCAGATACCCGTTTCGTCTGCAAAGAATTCATGGGCCTGATCGACGGTCATAGTCAGAACGTCTGCGATATTTTTTTTGTTGTATGTTATTTCAAGGGTCTGGTTGTTATAACGTGTTCCGTGGCAAACCGGGCAAGGGGAATAAACACTCGGTAGAAACAATAATTCTATCATAACAAAACCTTCACCTTCGCAATTGGGGCATCTTCCTTTTGCCACATTAAAAGAAAATCTCCCGGCATCATATTTTCGTTGACGCGCCATATCCGTGCCTGCGAAAATCTTTCTTACATGATCAAACATGCCGGTATAAGTCGCCAGATTTGAACGGGGAGTACGTCCTATGGATTTTTGATCAACCTGCACAAGCCGGGTAATTGTTTCCAGTCCGCCGATAACGTCACCACTTAGAGTTGCAGGGGCATCTTCACTGAAAATGTCTTTTTCTTCAACTTCCTTCTCATGACCAAGATGAGTCGAAACTAATTCAATCAATGCCTGGCTCACCAGGCTTGACTTACCTGATCCCGATACTCCTGTCACAGTTGTAAACACCCCAAGCGGGAATTTGGCATTCAGACCATGAAGGTTGTTCCTTGTTACGTCTTTTAACTGCAACCATCCTGTCGGATTACGTTGCGATGATGACTGATGTTGTTCTTCCTGGAAAAGATATTTACGTGTAATCGATTTTTTAATATGCACCAGTCCGCTCAACTCGCCACTGTAAATAATCTCACCACCATTCTGACCGGCACCTGGTCCTACATCTACGATCCAGTCTGCATGACGGATTACATTAAGATCATGCTCAACCACGAAAAGAGAATTGCCTGCGGCTTTCAAAGCGTCAAGAGCTTCAAGCAATGCTTCGGTGTCTGCAGGATGAAGACCGGCTGATGGCTCATCCAATACATACACTACTCCAAATAAATTAGCCCGCACCTGGGTTGCCAAACGAAGCCGTTGTAATTCACCTGGCGATAATGTGGGTGTGCTTCTGTCTAATGAAAGGTATCCCAGGCCAAGTCGCAAAAGCACGCTTAGCCGCGTTGTAACATCTTCGGTAATTCGTTGTATGACTAATCTTTTTTCCTCAGGCAGCTGCTGGTTATCCGGCTTAATGTAAGGCATTAATAATTCATATAAACGCTCCATTGTCAATCCCCCGATCTCGTATATATCATAACCCGCGAACTTTACGGATAGTGACTCTTTTCTTAATCTTTTGCCTTTACACAAAGGGCAGAGGCTGGCGACCATATACCGTTCTGCGCGCTTCTTAAGCATGGCGCTGGTGGTATTTGCAAAGGTTTGCATTACATGGCGCCTCGCGCTTGTGAAGGTTCCTTTATAACTTGGTTCCAGTTTAAGCTTTAGTGCCCGCTTCACTTCAGCAGGTGTTATGCCTGCATAAACCGGTACTACTGGCTGGTCTTCACTAAAAAGAATCCAATCGCGATCTTTCTTCGGAAGTGTTTTCCAGGGTTTGTCTACATCATAACCTAATGAAACAAGGATATCCCTCAGGTTTTGACCCTGCCATGCTGTAGGCCATGCCGCAATAGCCCGTTCACGAATGGTGAGGTTATCATCAGGCACCATTGACTCTTCCGTGACATCATAGATTTTCCCAAGACCATGACAGCGGGGGCAAGCACCCTGGGGAGTATTGGGTGAGAATGATTCTGCATATAGTATAGTTTGTTTTTTCGGATATTGCCCAGCCCTTGAATACAACATCCGAAGCAGGTTTGATAAGGTCGTTACGCTGCCTACTGACGATCTTGTTGTAGCTGCTCCTCTTTGCTGTTGTAAAGCTACGGCGGGGGGCAGCCCATCGATTTCGTCTACATCGGGAATTGACATCTGGTGGAACAACCTGCGTGCATAAGGGGATACCGATTCCAGGTATCGGCGCTGTGCTTCAGCATATAAAGTTCCGAATGCTAATGATGATTTTCCTGATCCTGAGATGCCGGTGAAAACAACCATAGCATCACGTGGAATGTCCAGGCTCACATTTTTCAGATTGTGTTCGCGGGCTCCTTTGATATGAACAAAACCCGGTTTAGTGGAAACACTCATCTTTAGTCAAATTCAAAGATTGTGCCTTAGGTATTGACTGCGGTAACGAAATCTCCGGAGCATGATGTTGCATCATTTTTGCTCGCTGATTCACCCCAATATAGAAATGGTAAATTCTAAGCAGTATTTATCTCGAACCAACAAAAGGCTGCTGAGTGGTTCTGTTAACCCGGCTGTTTGCAGGATAAATGGGGT
This sequence comes from Flavitalea antarctica, assembly GCF_054461535.1. Taxonomy (NCBI): domain Bacteria; kingdom Pseudomonadati; phylum Bacteroidota; class Chitinophagia; order Chitinophagales; family Chitinophagaceae; genus Flavitalea; species Flavitalea antarctica. Next base: position 79,302 of record NZ_JBTLQG010000005.1, on the reverse strand, counting down.
AGGTACTTCTGTCCATACCAATGCTGCCAGAGATAGAGAAGGTTTTCTCATCATTTATATACATCAAGCCGGCTTCAACTCTTGAATAGATGCCAAAACCATTTGAATTGATCCGCGAATTGCCAGGATTGGTTTTATAGATGTTGAAGTCGTTGAATGAACGATTATAGGTAAAATAAGAAGGAGCTACCGATACTCCGGCAAATGCATATAAATTCTTAGATAACATGCGGTTTAGCTGTAGTCCCACAGGGGCCGATATCATCGAGGTGCTACCACCATTATAAAATCCAAAACTACTTGAAATGCCCGCATATTTATTCAGTGACCATTTCCTGTTTAAAGTGTTGCTGTCCGTTTGTTGACTAAAATGAGGAAAACCGCCCATCTGTGTATTATTCATAATACCCAGAGGCACACCCTGTTGAGCGCTTCCTGCAAGAAAAAACAGGCATCCAAAAATTAACAACAGTACTCGCATTCCCTGAAGATTATCCTCTAAAATAACAGTTATTCAGACATAATTAGCTTAAAATTCTCATTTTAACAAGTGCGACTCTTTTAATCAGTGCGGACCTTTTATTTGTACTGTCTGTCAAAAACGTCCATATCCTGCAGTTCATTTACTCACGTAAAGTTTTGCAGCTGCATTTAACATGGGAAACTGATTTTGGTGCCAGTACGGATAAGGGGGCTGGATCTCACTGGCTTTGTCAAGCCTTTTCACCTGCTCTAAAGTAAGATTCCACCCTACTGCAGCGAGGTTTTGCTTTAGTTGCTCAGCATCCCTGGCCCCGATGATAATGTTTGCGACGGTTGGCCTTTGCAGCAACCAATTCAGCGCAATCTGGGATGGGGTTTTACCTGTTTCCTGCGCCAGCTCATCCAGTACGTCCACGATATCAAACAGGCGAAGATCATCAGCTGTTGTGTTCAATACGGGGCTACCGCCCTGGGCGACTCTCGCGTCTTCAGGAAATGGCTGGTTCCTGCGATATTTACCGGTTAGCTTTCCGCTGGCTAAAGGACTCCAGACTATGGCACCAATTTTCTGGTCTATACCCAGGGGCATCAATTCCCATTCATAGTCACGGTTAAGTAAGGAATAATAGGTCTGCTGGGCGATGTATTTTGACCAGCCATGGCGTTCTGAAACTGAGAGTGATTTCATTAAATGCCAACCCGAAAAATTAGAGCAGGCTATATAGCGGACTTTCCCGCTTTGTATTAAATTGTCTAAAGTTTTCAGCGTTTCTTCCATTGGGGTGTTGGCATCGAATCCGTGCATGTGATAAATGTCGATATGATCGGTACCCAATCGTCTTAGACTCTCCTCACAGGATTTGATGATATTGAAGCGCGACGAACCAAAATCGTTGACCTCGTCCGTCATGGGAAAGGTTACTTTTGTTGAGATCAACAGTTTATTTCTTAATCCTTTTATGGCCTGGCCCAAAATCTCTTCTGAAGCACCGCGCGAATAAACGTTGGCCGTATCGAAAAGATTGACGCCCGAATCAAGACAAAGATTCACAAGGGTCTTTGCTTCATCAACTGTTGTAGATCCCCATGCTTTGAAAAAATCATTTCCTCCTCCAAAGGTTCCGGTGCCAAAACTTAATACCGGCACTCTAAGACCTGAGTTTCCCAATTGTCTGTATTCCATTTTTGTAGTATAAGTGAATTCAATTAAACCTGGTTCAATTTGCTTTTCGAAACGTTTATGCAACAATTTCAAAGATATCGATTCCCTGTGTTCAAAATACCTACTCCAGGCCAGTTACCACTCCCCGCGCAAACGACGATAGAGTGTGTCCACAAGTCTATTCTAAATTCTTACATTTAATAAGCAGTTTTCGAAAAAATAATCATCTCTGTATACAGTTTTTGAAATATAAACCAGCAGTTATGCAACCACGAAAACAATATTGCACAATCAATCAATTTCTGAATCTGCCATACTATTACCTGCTTGTTATTTTTCTACCTGTGCTTGCATGTGGACAGCATGATCATGAAAAAGCAAAGAATAGCAATACTCCCTGGGAAATAGTTGAGAATGTTGAACCGCAGCCATTGATCTCCCAGGCATTGCGAATTGATCAGGCTCTGCAATTTCTTGGTAGTTCTTTAAACAAGGAAGACCGGGAGCGGTTGATGGAATTAAAAAAGAAAAAGCCCGGACCTGAATTGGTGAAAGAGGTCCAGCAGATACTTGATCCATATTGCATTGCAGGAGTAAATATCAACCCGGAAGCCAGGGTGATGATTAAAAGGGGTGCCGCCGAACCTGTTCTGATCCAGGGTGGCTGGACAAGTTTCCTTATAAAAATTCAAAACGAATCGGGGGCAACTTCGCAGCTTGAAGTTGAAAGTGCCAATGCTGCTCCTATGTTTCATGGATCGCAAAATGATGCACGTGCAAAGCCTTCCCATCACCTTGATAGTGGCGATGTTGCCAATCGTTTTCTTGAAATCGGGATGTACCGGAACCGCCCTCTCGAGCCAAAACTTTCAGGACTGAAACTTGAATACGGCATAGTGCAATTATACAGCCGTGATAGTGGCCAGCGTGAAGTTAACCTTGGTTTCAGCATAGGTCAGGGCACCAAAGACCTTGCATTCAGAAATGCTATGAGTGTTTTGTTTACAATAAAGCCATCGGTAACAGTAGAACTTATACTAAAGGATGAAGAGGGCAGACCAGCAATGGGATCATTTACCATTACTGATAGTATTCAACGACTGCAGACAAAAAATTATAGGTTAACCTTTGCCCAAAATGAGTTTGGGGTGCTTTCTAAAAGACTGGTCGGAATTTATCCTTTACCATCACGAAGAATGGCTGAGACAGATGAGTACCCGGATTTTTATTTTCAGCCCCAGGTTTACCGCTTTGACGGTGAACATGTGTCGTTACCTCCCGGTACCTACAAGGTAAACTTCACGCGGGGCCCCGAGTATCTTTCACAAACTATAGGACTGGAAGTACCTAAAGGAGTGGCTAAAATACAACAGTCATTTAGTTTGAAGCGGTGGATTAACCTGGCTTCCCTGGGATGGTACAGTGCAGACCATCATATTCATGCAGCCGGCTGCAGCCATTATGAAAGCCCGGAAGAGGGAGTTGCACCACCTGCTATGTTCCGGCAATCATTAGGCGAGGGCCTGGATATGTCAACAGTTTTATCATGGGGTCCGGGTTGGTATAATCAGAAGAAATATTTCACAGGAAAATTGAGTTCATTGTCCACTACGGGTACTCTTATGCGTTATGATGTTGAAGTTTCAGGGTTTCCGTCTTCCCATGCGGGGCATATTGTTTTGCTTGACCTTGATGAAGATGACTATCCTGGCACTAAAACCATAGAAGACTGGCCCAGCTGGACCTTGCCTGTGCTTGACTGGGCGCAGGGTCAGGGTGGACTTACGGGTTATGCTCATTCAGGCTGGGGTCTCGAACCAATTACATCAACAACAGAATTACCAAATTATATACTGCCAAAAATGGATGGCATTGGTGCCAATGAATATGTGGTTACTGTGACACAGGGCAAAGTTGATTTTTTCAGTGCAGGAGATACGCCCGCTCCCTGGGAGTTAAACATGTGGTACCATACACTTAATTCCGGTTTCAGAACCAGGCTCAGCGGCGAAACGGATTTCCCATGCATTTTCGATGAAAGGGTCGGGCTGGCCAGGAGTTATTTCAAGACAGGTAATGGGTTAAGTTATGAGGGGTACATAAAGGCTATTAAATCCGGCCGGAGTTATGTTTCTGATGGAAGATCACATATCATTGATTTTACCGTGAACGAAACGGAAATGGGTGTAGGTAACAGCGAACTGAAAATTACAGCCGGGGAGACCGTAAAAGTAAAGGCTAAGGCAACCGCCTATCTTTCCGGACAGCAGGATGAGGCTGCTTCAGAAATTGCGGCAAAACCATTAACAGAACCGCCATACTGGAATACTGAAAGGGCGAGAATTAACAGTTCACGCAAAGTTCCGGTTGAACTTATTGTAAACGGGGAGTCCAAAGGCAGGTCGGAAATCGCTGCAGATGGTAAATGGAGCGATATCAGTTTCGACTATAAACTTCAACAATCTGCCTGGGTAGCGATCCGGATCTATCCGGCTGCACATACAAATCCGGTATTTGTAATTGTAGATAACAAACCAATCGGGTTAAAAAAAAGCGCGGAATGGTGCAGGCAGGCTGTTGATCAATGCTGGAAAACAAAAGAACCAAATATCAGGAAAAGTGAAAAACAAGCAGCGGAACAAGCTTATAAAGCCGCACGCATTATTTATGACCGCATCATAAATAGTGCAAACCAATAAAATGTTCAAATCTTAAAACCAATGTCAGCCAAGATTCCCGCCAATTCTGTTGTAAATCCATTCGGGGTGCCATTGTCTTCTCTTTCCGAGAACCATACGTTTTGCAGTCCGGAACGGATATAAATGCTTTCGCTCACAGTATTGCCTGGCAATAATATTATCAACCGGGAATATAAATACATCTTTTGTTTTCCGGAGTTCCATCAATGTTATGCCTGCGGTAGATGTAGTGGCTGATATCATCCCCTCACCGGCAGAAGGTAAATAAAATCCCTCAAGGACACGGTTATCGAAATATAAAATCCCATGATCCAGATGATCCTGTAAATACAAAGCCCTGTCTTCCCCAGAAACCTGTTTGTCTAATGCAAGTAATTCAGCTTTGAAGCCCGGCTGATAGGGTTCAATATGATCATGAAGACTGAGACTGTCAGTCTGTTTAGGCAATGGTTGTTGTCCGACTCCTTTAGTTTCCCCTGCTTTATAAAAAACATATTCTGTATCAGTCTCAAACCCAAGCTTCGAATAAACAGGTTCTCCAAGATCTGTAGCAATCAACGATAATAAATCACAGTGACTTGAAAATGCAACATCCATCAATGTTTTTGTGATCAGCTTTCCTATCCCCTTTTTTCGCATTCCGGGATGAACAATAATATGCGCCAGCCATGCTGAGTCATGGTGAATAATAGTCGTGCCTAAGCCAACAAGGTTATCATCCTCCGTAAACTTAAGCGGGAAACTGCACGAAGATTGAAGATAGATTTCATGCGCGGGCAATATACTTCCCCATCCCTCGGGCTGTAAAGCTGCTAATAAATGCAAATCCTCTTTTACAAGAGGATGTATCTCCAGGGCCATTTGTATTTGTTACCGGCCGTTAGCGCGAAGAACAGTAATATCTTTCTTAACCTGGTCGTCGTAGGTTTTCTTTACGATATAATGCCAGTTCTGGGCTGAAACATCAACAAAAAAGAGGTCTCCCTTTTTATGGTTTTTAACCGCATCTTCAAATTCCTTTGGCATCATTTCAGGACCAAAAAACCAACCGGTATCACCCTTGGTAGTATTTCCATCCATAGTATATTGATCTGAAAGCTCTTCAAAAGAAGCACCCGCATTTGCTTTAGCCACAATGATTTTTTTCAGACTATCTACTTCTGAATTCGATAAAGTTCCACCATCCAGGAAAATATAATTTGCCCGATATGCTACTGTCTCTGTGCCCTCGAGTATTTTATAGGTAACATATCCAACGTTTACGATGTCGCCCTTTTTTTGTCGCAAAAGACGTTTCTCAAGCATCGAAGAATCTTTGCCCCATGACAATTTATAAATCGTTGGTTTAAGGGCAGGATTTGCATCAATGAATTTTTGAGCGTCCTGCATGGTATTGATCTTCTGAAATTGCTCGGTTACAGTTGGCTGAGCAAAAAGCGTTACTGAAATCAGGAGGAATAAGCCCACAAGGCTATTTTTCATATGTCTACTTTTTGAGTTGTGGCGGATTGTTTATGATGCCACCTGAGTGAATGAAATCAATCTTGTTGTAAGAATAAAGATACCGAATTAGCTACATTTCAGATTGCCCGGGCCGGCGTCGATCGGTGTTTCAATAGTTAATTTATTCTAAAATAATCATATTGCCATGTATAAGCGCCGCTTTCCGAGTAAAAATTGTAATAGCGGGTTTTTTGGCATTCTGCTGAATGTATTAAATGGTCTTTCTACATCAATTTTAATGGGGGTCGGAAATCTTCCATTAACTTTAGGATGACTGAAAACTCAAAACCATCACTATTATGAAACTAGCATATTTAACTTTTGCTGCTTTCCACCTTGCCCTTGCCTGTAGCGCACAAACTTCTGTTCCGAGTGCCGAATTGCAGATAAAGGGGGCTTTGCTGGCTGCGCCGGCGGAGAAAAAAGACGGGGCCATGGTTTATGGTTATTCTGAAAAGGGTGACCTGGTAGTTCTTAAAAAAGGCACAAATGAATTTATTTGCCTGGCTGATGATCCGGCGCAGGCTGGTTTTTCTGTTGCCTGTTATCACAAAGATCTTGAGCCTTTCATGGAAAGAGGAAGGGCATTGAAAAAAGAAGGTAAGGACATGCAAGCGATATTTGATGCAAGAGAGGCAGAAGTGAAGTCAGGAAAACTGAAGATGCCGACACAGCCAACTACTTTATTCGTATATACAGCTTCAAATGAAAATTATAACAAGACCACAGGAGAAGTGACTGATGGTTATATCCGGTCTGTAGTTTACATTCCATACGCCACCCCTGAAACCACTGGTCTTCCTTTAAAACCAGCCGCTCCCGGTATGCCCTGGTTGATGCATCCGGCAACTCATGGCGCACATATTATGATCAGTCCGCCAAAGTCAAAATAATGTATCAGCGATAAAAAGCCTTCTATTTTTTATTCTGATCAACATAATTTTTTTTTGACCAGAATAAAAAAAGCCACCTTAATAAGGTGGCCGTTTTGAAGCTTATGAAAATAATTACGGTGTTACTATTGCATTTGCGTCAAGGATAACTGCTGTCTGTGCAAGCGCACGTCCTTTTAAAGAGGCACCAGTTTGAAATGTTATACCTGTCATAGATAATAAATTGCCCTCAATATGTGAGGTAGCTCCAAAAGTCGCCTGACCGGCTATCTGCCAGAAGATATTTTTTGCCTGGGCTCCACCACTTAATATTATATTTTTAGCGGCACTGACAGAAAGGTTTCCTGCAATCTGAAATATCCAGATATCGTTTGCACCGCCTGAAATTGTTAAGTCCGAAGGTACTGTTACACTACCTGTCCATTTATACAATCCCGGTAATAAAGTTTTTCCCCCGATATTTCCGCTGCCCAGTTCTGTAAAGTCGGGTAATGGTCTGCCTGCTGCATCATTGTAAGCAGTAAGCATGTTTCCGACAGCAGTTGTCATATTGCCGGGAGTTGGTACCGCCATGTCTGCGGCATAAACTTTTCCGGTTATCTGCGCTGATGTTGCATAACCTGTGGCGTCAGTTAACGAAAAACCGGTAATATAGGAAGTGGCCGCAGGACTTAAACCCAGGTCACCGGTGATTGCCGAAGTTGCACTATTATTGATCGCTGTTTTTGCGATTATAACATAATTTCCAGCAGCTCCCAGGTCAACTGCGGCCAGTGTGTTGATACTGCCGCCTGTTGTGAAACTCCAGGCCGCATTGTTTGCAAGTGCTTTTCCCGAAACACTTTTCGCTCCGGTAGTTATGGTAGCTGTGTATGTGGTAGCAGCTTCTAAAAGAACTAATGGCACAAACGTCGCCGTTTTGTCTGAGTAACTGATCGTGCCATCTATCCTGGTTGAACCTTTCATAAGCGTAAATGTCGAACTATTGATGGTAGCAGCATCCATCTCTTCACTAAATGTGAAACTGATCTCCTTGTTACGGGATACTCCGGTGATGTTATCCGATTGATCAGAGAAAGCAACAACCGGGCTTTTCTCAAATTCCTCGTCGTTCTTATCACATCCAAAAATCGAAATCATTGTTAACAGGGCAGAGATTTTTAATACATTCATAGAGTTGCTGATTTTATAGTGATACAAAATTGAACATGGTGAGACGTCTTAAGATTTTTCTACTTAAAACATTAAATAAGAATCTGTTGATTTTTTGTTACTCTTTGCTGAATAAGATTAGCCTTTGTTGCAGCAATTGGCTATTTTGAACTGCAGGAATAATGGCTGTTTTGATGATCACAGAAAATTAAATTTTCTAAAAGAAGCCATCGTGTATTCAATTATCGTTCATAAGGGACGCCACCATGTTGGAATCACCAGTCAAACGGAATAAGTTCAGGAGTATTGCAGAAACCTGGTGCCAAAAGGAAATAAACATTTTAATACGATAGATGATTGGCTCACTATAAGAAAAACCATCTGAAGGGCATTTGCTTGCGTCTAAGTGTAAATTGAGCGTAGCTAAAAAACGTTTTGGGATTTACCCATAGTTCAGGGGTTACGTCGCAGGATTTTCCGGTTATGTCTATTTTCTGTTATCATGGGGAGATTCGGGTTAATTTCGTCTGCAATAGTCTTATTTATTCAAAAAATACAATTGCTGCTATGTTCATGCTTCGTTCAAAAATTGCACTCACTTTCATTTCCCTGGTTGCATGTTATGGTGATGTCAGTGCCCAGCAAAAGGATTCATCACAGATAATCAATTTTAAAACGGTCGCAAACAAAAATGGTCCTACGCTTGGGTACTCTCTGGCTTCAGGCATAAAGCTGCTGGTTGTAAATGGGCTGCAGTTTAAGGATCTTAATAAAAATGGCAAACTTGATAAATACGAAGACTGGCGTTTATCTGCATCAGAAAGGGCGGCCGACCTGGCTTCAAAGTTAACCATCGAAGAAATCGCCGGACTTATGTTGTATAGCGGTCACCAGGCTATACCTGCCAATCCGAGAGGATTTGGTGCAGCTACCTATAATGGTAAACCGTTCCCGGAAAGCGGCGCAAAGCCATCAGATCTTACCGACCAGCAGAAAAAATTCCTGGCTGAAGATAACCTGCGCCATGTACTTGTAACAAGATTCCAAAGCCCGGCAGTTGCTGCAGGCTGGAATAATAATGTTCAGGCTTTTGTTGAAGGTCTTGGCAAGGGCATCCCTGCAAACAACAGTTCCGATCCGCGTCATAATGCAGTAGCAAGTACTGAATACAATGCTGGTGCGGGCGGTGCCATTTCGATGTGGCCCGAAGCATTAGGCATGGCAGCTACCTTTGATCCGGCCACTGTACAACGATTTGGAAAGATCGCTGCAATGGAATACAGGGCGCTTGGAATAGCCACTGCGCTTTCACCCCAGGTTGATCTGGGTACTGAACCAAGATGGAGCCGTCTCAATGGAACCTTTGGTGAGGATCCAAGACTTGCTGCCGACATGGCGAAAGCTTATATTGATGGATTTCAAACTTCAACAGGTAAAGATGAAATAAAAGATGGCTGGGGCTATCAAAGTGTGAATGCCATGGTGAAGCACTGGCCCGGGGGTGGTCCGGAAGAAGCTGGCAGGGATGGGCATTTTGCTTATGGCAAGTTTGCGGTTTATCCGGGTAATAATTTCGAAACTCAACTGGTTCCTTTTGTAGATGGAGCATTTAAATTATCAGGTAAAACAAAAATCGCTTCAGCGCTCATGCCTTACTATACTATTTCATTTAACCAGGATAAAAAATATTCAGAAAACGTGGGAAACGCATACAACAAGTATCTTATCACGGATCTGTTAAGAACAAAATACAATTACGATGGTGTGGTTTGTACTGACTGGGGAGTAACAGGAAATGAAGGGAAAACACCCGATATATTTGCAGGAAAGTCGTGGGGAGTAGAAACGCTTAGTGTCGCACAAAGGCACTACAAGGTCCTGATGGCCGGAGTTGATCAGTTTGGTGGTAACAATGCGGCAGCACCGATACTGGAAGCTTATCAAATGGGTGTAAAGGAACATGGCGAAGCGTTTATGCGTCAGCGCTTCGAAAAATCTGCAGTCAGGTTGCTAAGGAATATCTTCCAGGTCGGACTCTTTGAAAATTCTTATATCGATCCGTCATCTTCGACAACTATAGTTGGAAAACCTGAGTTTATGAAGGCTGGCTATGAAGCACAGTTGAAGTCAGTGGTGTTGCTGAAAAACAAAGGGGCAGTGCTACCGGTTGCAAAAACAAAAACAATTTATATTCCAAAAAGACTGACCCCTGCAGGCAGGGATTGGTTCGGTAACACTACACCTGAGAAACTTGATTATCCTGTGAATATGGAGCTGGTAAAAAAATATTTTAGGATAACCGATGATCCGGCAAAAGCGGATGTGGCGCTGGTATTTGTAAAAGGACCGGATGGGGGAGTTGGCTATAATAAAGAAGATAAGGCCAGTGGTGGAACTGGTTATGTGCCTATCAGCCTGCAATATGGACCTTATGTGGCAGACCATGCGCGCGCTCAAAGTATAGCAGCAGGCGATCCCGTGATCGATCCGGCGGTGACAAATCGTTCCTATAAGGGTAAGACCCTGACTGCCGCAAACAATGCTGATCTGAAAACAATACTTGACACAAAAACGGCGATGGGCACTAAACCGGTAATCGTTGCCCTTGCTTTATCAAATCCATTTGTACCCGCGGAATTTGAAAAAGAAGTGCCTGGTATTATTGTAAGTTTTGGAGTGCAGGACCAGGCATTGCTCGACATCATTTCAGGCGCGGCCAATCCATCGGGCCTTCTGCCCATTCAATTGCCGGCGAATATGAAAACGGTAGAAGAGCAAAAAGAAGATGTGCCGCATGATATGGATTGTTATGTTGATTCCGAAGGGAATAAATATGATTTTGGATTCGGTCTCAATTTCAAAGGAGTGATCAATGACACCAGGACCGCGAAATATAAACAAAAGCGCTGATGTATTTACGCTAGTGAGCGGCTTTTATGCCGCTCACCAATGGTTAAGGGTTCCAGGCTATTAACCATTATTCCGTTTCCTTCTTTGGAATAAACGTAGCGGTAGATGGGTTGTTTACTGGCTTTATGGTTTGCAGGTAATTATAAATGGCCTTGAGTTCATCATCAGACATGCGTTTAAATGAATTCCATGGCATTGGTGTGCCTTCGAGAAGTTTCCCTGCCCTGAACCTTTTTATAAATGCCTCCTGGCTCCATTGCCATATACGACCCGTGAAATGAGGAGTCAGATTTGGTGGAAGAAAAGTACCTTCTTTTTCGTCAAATGCTCCGCCACCCGCAAATGGCTCACCGGTGTAGGCGCCGGAAATATCCCTTTTAGTGTGGCATCCGCTGCAGTTTGCAATACTCACCGCCAGGTATTTGCCATAGGCCGCTGAAGTATCTCTTTTAATGGATTTCGGTATTTCACCATCAGGCCCAACCGGTTTCACCATAAATGCTTTGACCATGTTGCCAACAACATTCAGATGATTTTCGGGCACCTCATTACGTACAGGTTTCAAACTCCGCAGGTAAGAAATCACACTGACCAGGTCCTCATCCGTCATATTGTGAAAGGGCATAAAATCATAAACCGCAGTGCCATTGGCATGAACCCCATAACGAAGCACACGTGCGATTTCTTTGTCAGTCCTTTTTCCAATGCCTGTAGCTGAATCCGGGGTAATGTTTTTCGAGTAGACCTCCCCAACCGGTAAAGCAAACTTTACTCCTCCTGATAACACCGGTTCCGCATCAATGCCTGTCAGTGGATCCGCTCTCTTAGTGCTATGGCAGTCTACACAGTGAGCCGCACCCAGTACAAGTTCTCTTCCCCTGGATATCACTGCAGTATCTTTTGAAGCAGTCAATTCAGGATAGGGAGCCTCATAGGTAAGATTCTGACGGAAAGGTACAACTGCACTGACGCAGATTATAATCAGTAAGACAAGGGCGCCGGTCCACTTGAAGATTTTTTTGATCATTGGAGGTGTTTTAAGGTGGGGCGAAGATAAAATCGGCGCATAGCCATGTAAATGACAATTTGCTTATGTTGAGTAAATCAAAGCATGAATCAGGCAGATCGATGTATGGGGATTTAAGTTATCATTGCTTAATAAACCTGAATTAATGAAGACGATTTTGCTTTTCGCCTGCTTTTTTGCTCAATTTCAAATCTTCTCACAGTCAACAACAGAGCGTTACCCGGTTGACCCTGCATCCATTGAAAAAGCCGGCATTCCCAGGGGAGAGATACTCAAATTGTCTTTTAATCAATCCAAAATATTCCCCGGAACTTTTCGTGATTACTGGATCTATATACCTGCGCAATACACTCCTGATAAACCTGCCTGTGTTTATGTGAATCAGGACGGCATTCAATGGAAGGCCCCGGTTGTATTTGATAACCTGATCCATCAGAAAGAAATGCCGGTTACGATCGGAATCTTTGTAAGCCCGGGCAGAGTTGTTGCAGCCAATAAGGAGGGTGCCCTTGATCGCTTCAACCGTAGTTATGAGTATGATGGACTGGGAGATAACTATGTACGTTTTATTTTAGAGGAACTACTCCCGGAAGTTGAAAAACAGCGGACCACCGGTGGCCGGGCAATCAGGCTTTCAAAAAGCGGGAACGATCGCGCTATCGGTGGTTCAAGCAGTGGTGCCGTCTGTGCTTTTACCGCAGCCTGGGAAAGGCCGGATCAGTTTTCAAGGGTGTTCAGTGCCATTGGAACCTATGTAGGTTTGAGAGGCGCCGATCATTATCCCACTCTCGTCCGCAAATATGAACCAAAGCCGATCCGCGTTTTTTTACAGGATGGTTCTAACGACCTGAATATCTATGCGGGAGACTGGTGGAAAGCGAATGAGTCTATGGAGCGTGCACTTACCTTTTCAGGGTACGAGGTTAAACATGCCTGGGGCGAAGGAGCACATAATGGCCAGCATGGCAGTTCAGTTTTCCCTGAAGCTATGCGTTGGTTGTGGAAGGGCTGGCCTCAACAAGTGAAAACAGGCAATTCAAAAAACCAGGTGTTGGCAGATATACTTGTTCCCGGCGAGACCTGGGAACTCGTTGGTGAAGGTTACAAATTTACTGAAGGCACCGCTGCTGATTCAAAGGGCGGAATGATCTACCAGGATATACCAAATTCAAAAACTTATTCAATAGACAACAACGGTAAGCCCGTACCACTAACACTGGATTCAAAAAAGGCAGCAGGAACAGCTTATGGCCCGGATGGCCGTCGTTACGTTGCTGCAACAGGAACAAGACAGGTGGTGAGTTATGATATTGAAGGCAAAGAAAAAGTACACGCTGACAGTGTAGCCCCCAATGATATCGTAGTGACCCACAACGGGAATATTTATATCACCTCTCCAAACGGTTCTGATAAACCCGGCAACATCATACTCATCAGGCCAAATGGAGAACAGATTATTGTTGATGCAGGTCTGAGGTTTCCCAATGGTATTGCGGTTACCCCGGATCAGACACAGCTTTATGTTACGGAATCTACCTCCCATTGGGTCTGGATTTATTCCATAATGCCTGATGGAACACTAACGAACAGGCAACGCTACGGCTGGCTGCATGAACCTGACAACAAAGAAAACGCCTGGGCCGATGGATTAAAGTGTGATACTGCTGGCCGGGTATATGTCACCGGCTGGTTAGGCGTGCAGGTGCTTGATCAGTTGGGCCGGGTGAATGCGATCCTGCCCTTACCTTCGGGACAGGCTTCGAACTGTGCCTTCGGAGGGCCTGGATTCAATGTGTTATATGTTACTTGTGGGGATAAAGTTTACCGGCGGAAAATGAAAACAAGAGGTGCCAATTCGTTTGAGAGGCCGGTGAAACCAGGAGCACCGAGATTGTAAAGATCAGCCTGTATCCGTTTCATTCATGCTTTTAGCAACTCTATCCCTCAACCACTCAACCTATCCCATTTACCATATTCAAGGCTGAACATTGATGTTATGTTTGTAATGCAATTTAACCTTTAAAACATAATAGCGATGCCTACAACAGCAGTTACCAATCAACCAGTGTTAAACCCCGGCCGGATCCTCGAAACAGGATTGTCGTTCTGGTCTTCAAAAGTATTACTCACAGCAGTAAAACTTGACCTGTTCACCTACCTGTCAGATGACGCGAAAACAGCAGAAGAAATCAGGACCGATTTTAGTTTGCATCAGAGAAGTATTTATGACTTCCTTGATTCGCTGGTAGCCTTGCAATTTCTCAAACGAGAAGGAGAGGGCGCTGAGGCGCTCTATCGCAATACCCCGGAAACATCTCTTTTCCTGCATAGGGGAGAACCTACCTATGTTGGTGGTATGCTGGTTATGGCCAATGACCGATTGTATCCATTCTGGAATAATCTCGAAGAAGCCCTGGCAACAGGCAAACCGCAAAACGAATCAAAAACTGGCGGTGGTTCGCTCTTTGAAGCTCTCTATGCAGACGAACAGAGACTGGAAGGATTTGTTGCCGCTATGGGTAGCTTCCAGATTGCCAACTTTATCTCATTTGCCCGGCAGTTTGATTTTTCACCATACAAAACACATTGTGATATTGGCGGCGCAGGCGGACATTTCTCAGCCCAGGTGGTAGCATTTAATCCTTCAATTCAATCTATAAGTTTTGACCTGCCAGCGGTTGCAAACATTGCAAAACGTAACCTGCGTGCTCAGAACATTGAAAACAGTGTAGAGGTAGTTTCCGGCGATTTCTTCAAGGATGAGTTTCCGAAAGCTGATGTTATCACAATGGGAAACATCCTGCACGACTGGGACCTGGCGACAAAAAAAATGCTGATAAAAAAAGCTTATGATGCATTACCTGAAGGAGGCGCCTTTGCGGTAATTGAAAATGTTATCGACGATAAGCGCGAAAGAAACGCATTCGGTTTGTTGATGTCACTCAACATGCTTATCGAAACAGATGGTGGCTTCGACTATACCGGGGCTGATTTTTATGGCTGGGCGAAGGAGGCTGGTTTCAAAACTATGCAGGTGATGCCGCTTACAGGACCAACTTCGGCGCTTATCGTTTACAAGTAAGTCTTATTGATTAACAGTTAGGCTTATTGCTTCAAGTCAGTCTTATCGATTACAAGTCAGTCTTATCGATTACAAGTCAGTCTTATTGTTTACCAGTCTGTCTTATTACTTCAAGTCTGTCTTATTGCTTCAAGTCAGTCTTATCGTTTACAAGTAAGTCTTATTGATTATCAGTCAGTCTTATTACAAGTAAGTTTTGCTTTTTCCCAGTCAATCTTATTGCTTCGAAGTGAGTCTCTTGTTTACGTTTGAGTTTCAGTGCTCACACGTCATCAAAACCGCCAGTATGATTTTCAACGTTCCCCGGGGATCATGGGGGAGAAGGGAATAACGGACCAGTTCTGTTATTCCTTTTTTTATGGTTTCTGATGCAGGAAAGAGGCGTAGTTTTGCAGCTTATGGAGATGAACCAAGAATTGAAACTGGCCGTACTGATAGATGCAGATAATATACCTTATGCAAATATCAAGGGTATGTTAGAGGAAATTGCCAAGTACGGTATACCTACTTTCAAACGGATCTATGGCGACTGGACCCGGCCTTCGTTGTCTGGCTGGAAGGGCGTTCTGCTGGAAAACGCGATTACCCCCATCCAGCAATACAGCTATACCAAAGGAAAAAATTCTACTGATTCGGCGTTAATCATCGACGCGATGGATATTTTGTATACTGCCCAGGTAGATGGTTTTTGTATCATTTCAAGTGACAGTGATTTCACCAGGCTGGCAACCCGGCTGAGAGAAGCCGGGAAAAAAGTGTTTGGAATGGGAGAGAAGAAAACGCCTGTTTCATTTATCGCCTCTTGTAACAAGTTTATCTATATAGAAATCCTGAAGGTCGAATCCAAGCCATCACCCACCCCCGTTTCCCTTGCAAAGGAAATCAGAGGAAGAAACAACCGGAGTAAAAATGTGCCGGATAAAGTATTGCCCGAGAAGCCGGTAGAACAAAACGCGCACCTACAGAGAGCAGTTGCAGACACTGCAGTTTCAAGGGCCGTTCCCGTGGAAAAAAATCCAACTGAAAAATCTATTGATGAGAAGCCCACTACCTCCAGGCCCGCATTCGTATCACCACTCAATGACGCAGTTATCCGGCTTATTACCGATAGCATTAATGACCTGGCGGAAGAAGATGGTTGGGTAGGTCTCGCAGTCCTCGGGGCCCTCATCATGAAAAAACAACCCGCCTTCGATCCAAGAAATTACGGCTTCAAGAAGTTGGTTGAACTCGTTAAGAGTATTCCACAGATCGAAATTGATAAACGGGAAAGCTCGAAGAATAATGTTTCTCATTTTTATGTAAGAATTAAAGAGAATGTTGAGTTATGAATTATGAGAAATGAGTGATTCCACTACATATCATTTTAACCAAATTTCATAATTGATCCACTGTTTTCAACGATTCACGCAGTTTCAACTAGCATTGACCTGAAATTCTTTTTAGCATTGTGTTCTTAACAATCTAAAAAAACCTTGTCGATGCAAAAGAAGGTCACAACAATCAGTCAGAAAAAAATATTATTTGTCACAGCTCCCGCAGACGGACATTTTAATCCACTAACCGGGCTCGCAAAACATCTGCAAAACATTGGTTATGATGTGCGCTGGTATACACAGGATTCATATAAGGAAAGACTTGCAAAGCTGGAAATACCACACTATCCCTATATACTCGCTCCGCAACTCAACCAG
Source organism: Flavitalea antarctica (assembly GCF_054461535.1). NCBI lineage: Bacteria > Pseudomonadati > Bacteroidota > Chitinophagia > Chitinophagales > Chitinophagaceae > Flavitalea > Flavitalea antarctica. The sequence continues at coordinate 62,697 of NZ_JBTLQG010000005.1, read as the reverse complement.
GATAACTTTGAAACATTTTTCAAAGAGCGTGACTTCAAAAAGAGCCAGGTAGCTAAATTTAAATTTGACCTGGAACATGCTTTTATCATGCCTGCAACAAAGATCATTCTGGATCTTGAGGAAATTCATAGAGAGTTTCCGTTTGACCTCGTAATCGCAGATATATTTTCATTTGTGATCCCAATGATCAAGGTAAGAATCGGTGTTCCGGTTGTTGCTGCGGGAATTGTTCCGATAATGGAAACCTCGAAGGAGCTGCCGCCCGCAGGTTTAGCCTTAACACCCAGTTCAAACCCCGTGGGCAGGCTCGCTCACAAAGCGCTGGGATGGTTTACCAATAAAATAATCTTCAAAAGACCGAATGACATATATAATGAGGTGCTGAAAAATTTCGGTGTTGCTTATCCTGGCAAAAATATTTTCGATATCCTCTATTACTCTTCCGATGTAGTTCTACAAAGCTGCACCCCGGGCTTCGAATATAAACGCAGCGATCTGAGCAAAAACATCCGGTTTGCCGGTCCGTTATTACCCTATTCCTCAAAGAAAAACCGGGAGCCCTGGTATGACAGAAGACTTACACAATATGAGAAGATAATACTGGTTACCCAGGGTACCGTGGAAAAAGATGTAAACAAACTCATCATTCCAACACTCGAAGCATTAAAAGATTCAGACGCGTTAATCGTATGTACGACGGGAGGTTCACAAACGGCCGAATTGAAATCAAAATATAATCAGTCGAATATCATTATCGAAGACTTTATCTCGTTTGATGATATAATGCCTTATGCTGACCTGTATATAACCAATGGTGGATACGGTGGAGTAATGCTTGGCATCCAAAACGAACTTCCAATGATTGTTGCCGGCGTGCATGAAGGAAAAAATGAAATATGTGCGAGGGTCGGATACTTCAACTTAGGTAAAAATCTGAAGACTGAAACTCCTAAACCGGAACAGATAGCTGATGCTGTAAAAGAGGTGTTTGGAAACCCGGTTTATAAACTTAACGTGATCAACCTGAGAGAAGAGTTTTCCAACTATAATCCTAATGAACTGTGTGCGAAATACGTAGCTGAATTAACGTTGTCTGGTGTTACTGAAAGCGAAAGACACGCCCGACGCGCAGATGCACTCATCTATTGATGGACGCAATCCCGTCAACCATAGGGGCACCCTGTTGATTGCCCGGTTCGTGGTATAGATTTAATTTCGAAATTAAGTACCTTGAAGACTGTTTGAACTGCATTTTAGACCTTCATTAAATCTGTCTGAAAGTGATAGATCTATACGGAAACTTAGTTTCAAATAAGAATCATTACAAGCAACTTCGCTTTAACGATTGCCTTGTGTCGATTTATAATTGTCCGCTCGACAACAAAAGCCAGGATCTTTGGAGCCAGCACAGCTACTTCGTGTATGTCATGAGGGGACGCAAAGTCTGGCATACTGCTCATGGGTCCTATGATCTCCGGGAGGGTAGTTGTGTTTTAGTAAGAAAAGGAGCTTGCGTTGTTGAACAGTTTTTTGATGACACTTTTTGCCTGGTAATATTTTTTGTGACTGACGAGTTTATCTGCGATGTTTTGCAAACCAAATCTTCTCCTGTAAAAGCGCCGCCGAGAAAATACGAGTCAGTGATAACCATAGAAACAAACGCGGTACTGAAGACTTTTTTCGATTCTATGATGCCTATTTTTGAATTGAACCCTACACCTGACAAATCGCTGATCAATCTTAAGTTCAGGGAGTTGATACTGACCGTGGCAGATAATCCTGCCAATGAAGAAATATTATCTTATTTCTGTTCCCTGTTAAATACTCCCAGGTCGGTATCCCTGCAGCAGGTAATGGAAGATAATTTTTGCTTCAATCTGAAACTGGAAGAATTCGCGAGGTTGAGTTCCAGGAGTTTATCTGCCTTTAAACGTGACTTCATTAAAATTTATAAAACCTCCCCGGGGAAGTGGTTGCTTGAAAAGAGGTTAAATCATGCTTTCCATCTCATTACCAATCGCGATAAAAGCATCAGTGACACTGCCTTTGAAACGGGTTTTGAAAGCCCTGCACATTTTAGTCGTGCCTTCCGTGAACGGTTTGGCAGATCGCCGGCTTCGTTGAGGAACGCTACGGCGCTCTGGAATTGATCAGCCAGCTTAAGTGATCCATAGTGTACCGAAAAATGACCAGTTCGGCCTAAATTCATCATATTGGGGATTGAATCGTTGAGGCCGGGGCGGGCACAATTTTGTGTATTCTTAGGAAAACATATTTTATGGATACTAACACAGCCACACAAAAGATTTCATCCGCTATAGGAAACCCGGAAAAAAGAGAAGGGCCGGTAGCAAGGACAATTGAGGAGCAGACCGCAAAGCTTCCGTCAGATCTGTTTTTATGGGCCGCAGGAGCGTCGATGCTCACTTCACTTACCCTTAAGATAATGGGACGTAAGCACACCGCATTATTCGTTGGTCAATGGGCCGCGCCTTTCCTGTTACTGGGCATTTACAATAAGATAGTTAAGGTGGCGGGGCATGATGAAAAGAGCTAAATTATCCCTTTAAAACATTCATCCGGGAAGTCCTGTTTGCAAAAACCGGACTTCCTTTTTTTTATCAGAACCCTATCTTTCATTATTCTTGCGCATCCATTTATCACAGTTGAAATCGTTCAAACAAATGAGTGTACTTTTTAGTCCGTTAACAATCGCAAACACAGAACTTACAAACCGGATCGCAATTTCACCGATGTGCCAGTATTCAGCTACAGACGGGTTGGCGAATGACTGGCACCTGGTGCACCTTGGGAGCAGGGCAGTGGGTGGCGCCGGATTGATCATGCAGGAAGCTACAGCGGTGACGGCATCGGGTAGGATAACATATGGCGATCTGGGGATCTGGAATGATGAACAATCTGTGAAGTTTACACAAATTGTGAATTTCATTCACCAGCAGGGTGCAAAGGCAGGGATACAACTTGCCCATGCGGGGAGAAAGGCGAGTTGCGAACTTCCGTGGAAAGGCGGGCAACAGATCGCGCCGGACAAACCAAACGGGTGGCAGACGGTAAGCGTGTCGGACATTCCTTTTAAACCCACAGAAGCCGCGCCCACGAGGCTTGATAAAAACATGATACAAGCTCTGATCGGGGACTATGTAAATGCTGTCAAAAGAGTTAAAGACATCGGGTATGATGTTATCGAAATACATGCGGCCCATGGTTATCTCATACACCAGTTCTATTCTCCGCTCAGCAATAACCGTTCAGATGAATATGGTGGAAGCTTTGAAAATCGTGTCCGCCTTCTATTGGAAATAACGCGCGCGGTAAGAGAAGAATGGGGTGCAGAGAAACCACTTTTTGTGCGTATCTCAGCAACCGATTGGACGGAAGGTGGATGGACCATAGATGATTCAGTGAACCTGGCTAAGTTGTTGAAGTCTGAAGGGGTTCACTTAATCGATACTTCAAGTGGTGGAAATGTGCCGGTAGCAAAAATTCCACACACACCTGGTTACCAGGTGGAATTCGCATCCCGGATCAGGAACGAAGCCGGCATCATGACTGGTGCAGTCGGTCTGATAACTTCAGCACAGCAGGCAGAGGAAATACTTAATAAAAACCAGGCTGACCTGGTTTTGCTGGCAAGGGAAAGCCTGCGAAATCCAAACTTTCCACTAAGCGCTGCACACCACCTGGGGACAGATGTCAACTGGCCGGTTCAATATGAAAGGGCAAAACCAAGAGTTTAGGCAGAACATTTATTTTTGCTGTTAAGTTTGCACGTGGCCAGATGAATGCATATCCCACCATAGAACCAGACGATAATCTTATCTGTTCAACCTGCGGTACACAATACGCCGGAACAGATCACCATATCTGCTTTATTTGTTCCGACGAAAGGCAGTACATTCCTCCGACGGGTCAGGCCTGGACCAGTCACCGTCGCCTGTTGCAGGATCACCAGGTAGCCATTCTGCAACTGGAGAAAAATCTCTACCAGCTCACGGTATCACCTGCGTTTGGTATTGGTCAGCGGGCATTGCTATTATTATCTCAGGGCGGCAACATTCTTTGGGATTGCATTCCATTACTTGATGGGCAGGTTACTGAGTTCATCAATTCTTTTGGCGGACTAAAAGCAATCGCTATTTCACATCCTCATTTTTACAGTAACATGAACCAATGGGCTTCCCGTTTTGATTGCCCCATTTTCATACATGCGAAAGACAGTAATTGGATCTTTAACAAGGGTGAAAACGTGGATCTTTGGGAAGGTGAACAAAAATTTCTGTGGGATGAGATGAGCCTTCTCAACCTGGGCGGGCATTTTCCGGGTAGCAGTATACTTCATGCCAGGCGATCTTCACCTGGTGGAACTGTTCTTAGCGGTGATACGGTGTTGGCTTCTACTGACAACAAACATATATCGGCCATGTACAGTTATCCGAACAGAATCCCGTTGCCCATCAAAGAAGTTCACAGGATCATGAACCGATTAGCAACGCTTGAGTTCGACAGATTGTATAGTGCCTTTCCCAACCTTGGCATTAAAGAAAACGTCAAGGAAATTCTAAGCTTCTCCCAGGCACGCTATATCTGACACAGGCTCAACTGCAAGAATAAACCACCTCACTCATAACTCACTCATAACTCATTCATAACCCATAACTCTCAACTCATCACTTTCTTCACAGGCTCATAAACTCTTTCTTGTACTGGTAAGGTTTTTTCAGCATGATCTCTTTAAACTGCTTATTAAAATTAGAGAGGGTATTGAATCCGCATTCATAACAAATACGCGAAATAGAATCATCTGTTTCAATCAACAGCTTACAGGCATGCTTTATCCTGATCTCTGTTACAAATTTTGAAAATGGCTTATTGTTCTTCATGGTGAAGTATCTGCTGAATGAAGTGGGTGTCATGTGCAGAAGGTCCGCCAGTTCTGTGAGCGCAATCTTTTGCCTGAAGTTTTTCAGAACATACTCGTAAACAGTATTGATACGATGGGTTTCATGCTCATCAAAAGAGTTTTCATATGACTTACCCGAGACATAGTTGAATTCTTTAGTGACGGATAAGATATCGAGGATAGATAATAACTGTACTACGCTCATCACTCCCTGCATATGAACCAGGTCCTGCATCATATTAATTACCTGCAGCCTTCGTTGCCCATGAAATTCAAGCCCCCGCATCGACCTGGTAAATAGTTTTTTCAGTACAGCCATCTCTTCCTTCTCCATAATATGATCGCCCAGGAACTGTTCATTAAAATAAATTACCACACCACTTATGTTCAGGGAGTTTGATTTTTCGAAGTAAGCTTCATCACTGCGCCAGAGATGCGGAAGATGAGGACCGGTCAGTGTTAACTCGCCCGGCCGGAACGCCTTGATATTATCTCCGATAAAACGGGTACCAGTACCTTCCAGCACAACAAAAAGCTGGAACTCCGAATGCGCGTGCCAAACCGGATCAAAATGCTTGTCATGCAGATGCCTGACCACAAAAATCTGTGAAAGTGGAACTGTGGATTTATGTATGGCTGCCCTCAATCTTGTCTAAGTTGTCGTTGGAAACCCGAAATTACTTCAATTTATGATATAATTCAGTCATTACTGGATAAAATTTGGATAGGGATTAACGCGGTGAAAATGGAAATTTGGTTTAGGTTTACAAAGACTTAACTGATTGCCATGTGTAAAATTAACTTCAGGCTTTACGGCTTACTTACCACCATTGTATTTTTTGTTACCGGTGCCACCACGTCCGACCGGTTAGAAATAGCAAAAAGAATCGAAATTCTTTTCCTCGGTCATAAGAGCAAACATCACGACTCTGAAAAGCTCGCCGATATCCTCACTAAGGAATACTTCAAACAGGGGATCAATATTTCCTATTCGGTTGATCCGAATGATCTGAATGAAGAGACGCTCTCCAGATATGATGGACTGATCCTGTACGCCAACTATGACACGATCACAAAGTCACAGGAAAAGGCATTGCTGAGCTATGTAAAAGGCGGTAAAGGATTCATTCCATTGCATTCTGCTTCCTGGTGTTTCCAGAATTCACCCGAAGCAATTGAACTTATCGGTGGTCAGTTCAAAACACATAAATACGATTCTTTCCCGGCCGTTATATTAAACGCTTCACACCCCGTGATGAAGGATGTCCCGGCATTCAAAACTAAGGATGAAACCTATGTCCATGACAAGATGAGCAAGGATATCCAGGTACTTACGGAGCGCGTGGAGGGAGAACATCATGAACCGTACACCTGGGTAAAAAAGTACGGAGAAGGCAGGGTGTTTTATACCGCCTATGGTCATGATGATGCAACTTTTAATAATCCTGGTTTTTTGCAACTGGTAAAAAACGGCATCCTTTGGGCAGTTGGTGATAAGGTTGCGGCGGCGCTTGCGGCTCAGAAAATTGCTAATCCCACCTATTTCGATGGCCCTGTTCCTAATTATGAGAAAAGGGATCCTGCTCCGAAAGTGCAGTCCTCATTGTCACCGGAAGAATCCATGTCTCTCATCCAGGTTCCCGTTGGATTTGAGTTGCAGTTGTTTGCAGCCGAACCGGATGTTGTGAACCCGATATTCATGAATTTTGATGAGAAGGGAAGATTGTGGGTGATTGAAACTGTCGATTATCCGAATGAAATAAAAGATGATGATAAAGGTGATGATCGTATAAAAATACTGGAAGATACTAACGGTGATGCTAAAGCAGATAAGATCACCATCTTTGCTGACAAACTTAATATACCCACCAGCTTTGCGTTTTCAAACGGAGGGATAATTGTAAGTTCCGCTCCTTCTTTCCTGTTCCTGAAAGATACAGACGGGGATGGCAAAGCGGATGTAAGAGAAACGATGGTCACCGGCTGGGGTAAAAGTGACACCCATGCACAGGCATCAAATCTCCGTTATGGCCTCGATAACAAAATATGGGGTGTTGTAGGTTACTCCGGATTTGAAGGCAAAATTGGAAAGGATTCCCTGAAGTTTGGTATGGGTGTATATCGTTTTAACCCTGATGGTAAACAACTCGAATTTCTTTCCACTACAAGCAACAATACCTGGGGACTTGGATTTTCAGAAGACTTCGATGTATTCATTTCTACAGCAAACAACACCCACAGTGGATTTTTTGGAATGCCAAAAAGATACCAGGACAAAGTAAAGATCAGGGAAACAGGTGTTGAAAAGATCGATGCACATTATGCAATGCACGTTGCCACGAAAAACCTGCGCCAGGTTGATGTGCACGGTGGCTTTACTGCAGCCGCAGGACATGGCCTTTACACTGCGAGAACTTTTCCAAAGGAATACTGGAACCGTGTTGCTTTCGTAACAGAACCAACAGGTCGCCTCATACACAAACATATTCTCCAGCAGAACGGAGCTGGCTTCAAGGAGGATGGGGATGGCTGGAACATGCTTGTCAGTGCCGATGAGTGGGCCGCGCCGGTCCAGGCCGAAGTCGGTCCTGATGGAGCCCTTTGGGTGACGGACTGGTATGATTTTATCATCCAGCATAATCCGACTCCAAGCATCGCTTCATCGGGTCTTAAAGCTGAAAACGGTAAAGGCAACGCGTATATTAATCCTTTAAGAGATCATGAGCGTGGCCGGATCTACCGGATCACTTACAAAAACAATGATAAAAAGAATACGCTTTCTCTTGATATAAAAGATAGCCAGGGGTTGCTTGCGGCATTGTCGAACGACAACATGTTCTGGCGCACCCATGCACAGCGGCTTATCGTAGAGAAAGGCGATAAATCACTGTTACCCGCATTGTACAAACTCGTGCAGGATACCAAGATGGATGAGATCAATACCAATGCGCCTGCTGTTCACGCTATCTGGACAATTCACGGTTTGAAGGCGCTTGACGGTACCAATAAGGAGGCAACTGATGTTGTGATAAAGGCATTGTCGCATCCTGCGGCAGGTGTGCGCAAAGCCGCTATAGAAGCATTGCCAAAAACGAATGCTACTATCGCTGCGATGCAAAAAGCCGGTGTGTTTACTGACAAGGATCTGCGCGTTCGTCTCGCGGGAGTGCTTGCCACTACCGATGTTAAACCTTCTGAGACGATAGGAAATATCCTGCTGGCTATGGCTGAAAAAGAAGAAAACGTAAAAGATACATGGCTAAAACAGGCGTTGGTAATTGCTGGCAAATTAAATCAACAAACCTTTGCTGCGGCCTTCAAAAAAAGAGGACTCAATGCTAATCCATCTTTAACCGAAGCTTCGATGGCCCAGAGACTAACTTTTGGGTCAAGGCTGGATGAGGTGCCATTGCGCCGGAACTTCAACCGTCAAATACCAGGGCCTTCACCTGAAGTTGCAGGTAAAGAGATCTTAATATCAGGCACCCTGGAGAAATCAGTGTCCAGGAACCCGGCTTCACCAACAGCGACAGCTACACCGGTACCTTATTCAGGTGTGGTCGTTTCCCAGGGCACAAGCTTAGACGGATATGGAGTTTACCTGGTTGATAATAAGCTATGGTTCCAGGTAAACCAGGCAGGTAAGGCATATAAGGTAAGTACAACCGAAGCATTGCCGGCAACATTCACTTTTAAGGCAGGTCTTCAAAAGAATGGCACGATGGCCTTGTATGTAAATGAGAAGCAGGCCGCTACCACGAAATCGCCTGGCTTATTCAAGAAAGAACTTTCTGCTCCTGTCAGGGTCGGATTTGATAATCTCCAGGGTGAACAAAGGCTGGCAGAGTTTCCGGACTCATTGTTTATACTCAGGGGTAACCTGTCAAATGCAAAACTCGAGACGCTGACGGGCACCACTGCACCTGCTGCTCCGGCGGCAGGCACTATTGCCAAAACGATTGTGATCAAAGTAGTGAAGGATGTGATGAAGTTTGACAAACAGTTGATAACGGCGCAGGCTGGAACAACGATACAGGTGGTCATGCAGAATCCAGACTTCATGCAACACAATTTTGTATTGATAAAACCAAAGACACTCGAAAAAGTCGGTGCTGCAGCTGATAAACTGGCACAGGACCCTAATGGTGCAAAAATGCAGTATGTTCCAAAGATTCCGGAAGTATTGTATGCTACACCATTGTTAAACCCATCAGGTAAATTTACACTGACTATCAAAGTGCCTACAGAACCGGGCGACTATCCCTATGTATGTACTTTCCCCGGTCACTGGAGAATCATGAATGGGATACTAAGGGTTACAAAATGATCATCACCGGGGAAGCCCCGGTAACATATACATAGTTCAATCACACCAGAACAAAACAATTAGCTGCAGATGGAAAAAATACAAGCCTCAACTACTGCCACAGCTACCAGGCCGGATATGAAGTTATTCTATGCCTGTTTTGTGGCGTTGATGACAACCGCTTTCGGATTTATTCTCAGGGCAGTTATATTGCCTGACTGGGGGAAGGAATTCAATCTTACACAGACCCAGCTTGGGGAGATAGCAGGTGTCGGCCTCTGGCCATTTGCTATCAGCATTGTTTTGTTTAGCCTGATCATCGATAAGATCGGCTATAAAACGGCTATGATCTTTGCTTTTTTGTGTCATGTAACCTCCGCTATCCTCACAGTCTATGCTACGGGTTACTGGATGTTATACATCGGCACTTTTATCGTGGCACTCGGAAACGGTACGGTAGAGGCTGTAGTGAACCCCGTGGTGGCCACCATGTTTCCAAAAGCAAAAACTAAATGGCTTAACATCCTTCATGCCGCCTGGGCAGGTGGGTTAGCACTTGGTGGCCTGATTGCTTTGCTGATGGGGCCCGGTACACAATGGGAGTATAAGATTGGCCTGATCCTGTTACCTACCATCACTTATGGAATCATGATGTTTCCCCGCCGCTTCCCTGTGAACGAAAGAATTCAGGCAGGTGTTTCCTATAAAGAGATGTTGAGTGAAGTTGGTGCGCTGGGAGCGCTGATCATTGTTTCACTGATCATATTTCAGCTTGGGGCAGTGTTTAGCTGGTCGACCACATTTAATGTTATACTGATCCTGCTTATTACCGTTCTGTTCGGCATGTATACAAAGAGCCTGGGTCAGCCTTTGTTCATTATCTTATTACTGATCATGATCCCGCTGGCAACAACCGAACTCGGAACAGATAGCTGGATCACTGACCTTATGACTCCTGCGATGAATCAATTGGGCATGCAGGCAGGTTGGGTGTTGGTTTATACTTCTGCCATCATGTTTGTGCTACGATTTTTTGCAGGACCTATCGTACATAAGATCTCACCATTGGGTCTGCTTGCCATCTGCTCCGGCATCGCGGCACTCGGCTTGTTTATGTTATCCCAATCTGCCGGGGTCATGATATTGGTAGCCGCTACCATCTATGGACTGGGCAAAACATTTTTCTGGCCAACCATGCTGGGTCTTGTTGCGGAAAGATTCCCGAAAGGTGGTGCGTTAACATTGAATATAACCGGTGGTCTTGGTATGATTGCCGCGGGAGTGATAGGAGCGGGTATACTTGGTTTCATCCAGGACAAGTCTGTGGATGCAAATGTGCAGGCTTATGACAATGCAAACAATACGAATATTCACTCAACCTATATTACAGAAAATAAAACCAGTGTGTTTGGAGATTACCAGGCGCTGGACCAGGCCAAGCTGGAAACGGCTACAGCAGCTGATAAAGCAACCGTGACAGAGATCAGGGACTCAGCCAAGAAAGAAGCACTGAGAGACATAGTCATCTTCCCGATCATTATGTTGGTCAGTTATGTCTTATTGATCCTGTATTTCAGATCTAAAGGCGGGTATCATGCCGTTGTTCTCAAACCTGATACAGTTAACCCCGATGTTGTACCGGTAATGCATTCTATCAAAAATAAGAACTAGCAGTTATGAAGCTCGAAATAACGTATGGAGTGAGTACCTGGTTATGGATCTCGCCGTTTTCAACTTCATCGATCGATCCGCTGTTTTCAAAAATTTCATCTCTTGGTTTTGATGTTGTTGAAATAGCAGTAGAGGACCCGGAACTTATAGATATTGAAGCAGTAAAAACGGGGTTACAAAAATATAATCTTAAAGCCGTCATCTGCGGAGCTTTTGGACCAAGCAGAGATCTCACCCATGAAGATCCTGCTGTTCACCAGAACTGTTTTAACTATATCGCCAAATGTCTTGATTTCTGCGTGGCGGTAGGTAACCCCTTTTTCAGCGGGCCCATGTATTCTGCGGTTGGCAAAGCAAGGTTGTTATCTCCTGACAAACGAAAGCTGGAATGGGAGCTGGCTGCACGTAACCTGCGGACAGTTTGTGAAATGGCCGCGGAGCGGGGCTTGAAGATAGCCCTTGAGCCACTAAATCGTTTTGAATCAGACCTTGTCAATACCGTTGATGATGTTGTTAGATTGATAGATGCAATTGATCATCCGGCTGCAGGAATAATGATTGACGGTTTTCATATGAACATTGAAGAAAGGGATATAGAAGCGGCTATAATAAAAGCCGGAGACAAGCTTTTGCATGTACAGGTTTCTGAGAACTACCGGGGAACTCCCGGTACCGGGCAAACGAGATGGGATGCCTACCGGCGTGGGCTGGCAGCAGTCGGTTATAAAGGAGTGGTAAGTATTGAAAGTTTTACAACTGAAAACCAGGAACTCGCAGGCGCGGTATGTTTCTGGCACCCGATGGCCGAAAGCCAGGATCAGTTTGCGCGTGACGGTCTGGCCTTCCTGAAAAAATGGGGTGCAACAACTGACAACGATCATCAACAATCGATAAACTATAAATCACTGGCAAATGGCAAATAAAATTAACATCGCGATCGTGGGACTGGGCTTTGGGGCTGAATTTATTCCTATCTATCAAAAACATCCTAATGCGAACATGTACGCTATATGCCAGCGTAACCGTGAAAAACTCGATCAGATTGGCAACGCATTTAACATTGAGAAGCGATATGAGAATTATGATGACCTGTTAAAAGATCCCGCGGTTGATGCGGTGCATATTAATACACCCATTCAAAATCATGCGGAACAATCTCTTAAAGCGCTACGTGCCGGCAAACATGTTGCCTGCACAGTCCCAATGGCCACAACGGTAGAAGAATGCAGACAGATCGTTGAAGCCGTGGCTGAAACCGGTCTCACCTATATGATGATGGAAACCGTTGTGTATAGCCGTGAGTTCTTATTTGTCCGGGAAATGTACCGCAATGGTGAACTCGGCAGACTGCAGTTTATGCGTGCTTCACATCAACAGGAGATGGCGGGCTGGCCAGGATACTGGGAAGGCCTGCCACCAATGCATTATGCTACACATTGCGTAGGTCCGGTGGTAGCTTTGGCAAATGCTGATGCAGAAAGTGTTTCCTGTCTTGGCTCTGGACGGATTGATGAAGCGCTTATAAAAAAATACAATTCTCCTTTCGCTATAGAAAGCTGTCACATAAAATTCAAAGATTCAGATCTTGGGGCAGAAGTGACAAGGTCACTTTTTAACACAGCAAGACAATACCGCGAAAGCTTCGATGTTTACGGCTCGAAAAAATCATTTGAATGGACACTTGTGGAACATGAAGATTCGGTTATCCATACGGGTGAGGTTCCTTCAAAGGTTAAGATACCTGATTATGCGCACCTGCTGCCGGAACCAATTCAGTCTTTTACCACAGGCGGCGTGTACGATGCAGAAGAAAACCAGCACTTGTCTTTTATCCAGGGATCGGGCCACGGAGGTTCACATCCACATCTTGTGCATGCATTCCTGACGGCGCTCGTGGAGAAAACAGAACCGTTTCCGAATGCAAGGCAGTCGGCCAACATCACCTGCGTGGGTATCCTGGCGCATGAATCTGCAATGCAGGGAGGCATCCAGATAAAGCTGCCGGCATTCACGCTAAAATCAGGTGTCTAGAAGTTCGCATTCATTTTACGGGAGACGTCCCTAATCGCCTTCCTGAGCTATTATGATCGCAGGAATAGTTATGATTCGTGAGCCATTATCACGGCATCAATTATATTCCGGTTCGTGAGCCATATCACAGCATCAATCATATCCTGGTTCGTGACCATTATATGGCTGGAGATTGTATTTACGATTCATGCCCCCGCCGTGACAAACGCAGGTATCTTTCACTGATGATACGCATATGGTGTATACTATGACCGGCAATAGCAAACCCGATCGCCCGGGCCGAGATGGCATGATTTGCATTATTATGTAACACGGTATGTGAAAGCTGGAACGGGTTGGCATGCCTGAAAAGACTGATCGTTGCTGATCTCACTGCCGAAAATTCAGGGATCAGATCAGTCAATGACCTCGTTTCGGTATGTGCATTCTGAAGATAATGATCTCTGTCCGGATGGTGGAGATGGGTAACGGTATCGTTCCTGAGCGAAACAAATGCCTTAAAGAACAGGTAACGTTCGAAATCTATTATGTGCATCAGCACCTCTTTTATTGACCATTTATTGGTATCATATCTGAATACTTCAATCTCCGGAGGAATACTGCTGAACAGGCTAACCGCTTTGTCATGATTCTCTCGCAAAGCGCCGACCAGGTCAGGTTGTTCGACAAGGTCTATATATTTATTGTAAAAGACGTTCGTTTCCTGTTCAGTTGGTTTTGTAATTTTCATTTGATCACTTTTCGGTTTGAATGGAAGTTTTGTAAGCGACAGGTGTCTGACCTGTCCATCTCTTAAACGCACGCACAAAGGCTGTCGGTTCATTGTAGCCGAGAGTAAAAGCAATATCTTTCATGGGGTAATTTCCGGATCTCAGGTATGTAACTGCCAGGGCCATTCTCACTGCATCTACAATTTCGAGGAATGTGATGCCTTCGTTTTTTAGTTTTCTTTGTAAGCTCCGCACACTCATATTAAAGTTCGATGCTACAGCCTCAAGTGTAAGAGAATACAGGAACGAATTGGATAATAAATAATTATACACCTTTTTATGAAACGAGCCATCGGCTTCAACGGGTTTCATCAGCGGACTGACCTGATTTAACAAATGATTTTGTAATTCATAGTTGGCGCTTAGTATCTCCTGCTGCAGCACTTTTGCAGGAAATTCGATCCAGGCTTCGTCAACTTTTCTTGAGACTTTACAATTTAAAACCCTTTGGTATTCATAGGCAGCATCAATATCTCTGACCACACCAATCATGGTTCCGTTTGATCCGATCACACCACGAGCTTGATTAAGCGTGATAAGAGAAACTTCATCCGCCTTCTGATCCCCATTTTTTATGTGAGGTATGTTTGCTTCTATCGGTTCTAAGTTTTCGAGGAGAAGACCTCTCAATTCATGGCAGCTGAAAACAACCAGGAAGTCGGACATGTGCCGGTATGTTGAATTAAATTTTGTTGCTTTTGCCAGGTCTGCGCTGAAGGTAATTCTGAACTTATTTTTTTCATGATGAATACGCATCTGGAACATATCAGTGATCAGTGGTGTAAGAGAACCTGCGTTTGATAATGCTTCTCCCACAGTAGCGCTTGTGAGCACGATCTGGCCGATTATGCCGAGGGCAGCGAGCTGCATGGATTCTCCAAAATGAAGGCCGAAGAATGGATCGCCCGTAAGGTGAGAAGCATTTTTCCAAAGGCTGTTTATCTGCTCAGGAGAAACCGGTCTGCTGTTTTTCTTTTGAAATGATTTGTAATCAATGCCTGCCAGATCACAGAGCCGGTGGGAGTTTACACCTCTTTGTGAAACATAGGCGAGTAGCGCCAGAATAAGTTTCTTTTGAAAATCTTCCATTCGCAGCAGTTTATTGTCGGTCACTGGCTGTTAGTAGCATAGATCACTTAAATATTACGTCAGCTAAATTTTTGCCAGGATAAATGTGCCGAACACTGAGGCGCAAATATATCAACCAATCTCTTTTCATTATCATCCTGTCGTGAAATGCAAATACTCTGGCATCACCTGCCTGTCACAAAATGAACATGGGTTGGCGCCTCATGATGAAACCCGGGGTGAGTGGCAGGCGTAGTTTTGATACATCGAAAACTTCTCAGGTAAATGAAATCCTTTTATTAATTCTTAAACAAATTTTTTATGTTGACACTAAAATCGGTTTTGTTGCTTAATGGAATAAGCTCCGCAGTTACCGGCGCAGGATTAGTTGCTTTCGCCAGGACGGTTGCTTTGATCTTTGGACTTGATCAGCACCGTCCATTCGTTTATACCGGAATCTTCCTTATAATTTTCGGTTTGTACGTGGTAAGAATAGCATTATCTAAAACGATACGTTTTCCGGCCTTGAGGTTGGTGAGTACACTTGATATCATTTGGATACTCGCAAGCGTGATTGTGGTTGGGCTAGCTGGATCCCACATGTCGGTGACAGGGAACGTATTGATTATTGTAGTTGCCGCATGGGTTGGATTGATGGTTGTGCTGCAATCAGGCAGTCAGAAACAATTGACCACAGCAAAACGTGCGTGAACGGTTGACTAATTTCATATGGATCATGGTTTTTCAATGTTGCCTATAAGTTCTATCTTAAGGGAAATTATTAAGAATGAAACCTGCCGGATTACTTTTCGCCCTTATCATATTTCTGAATGCATGTTCTGACGGGAAGCCGGCCGCGGATGAGCAGCCAGATCCGGCGGTAGCAGGCAAGGTGAGTCCCACTGAAGACTGGAAATTTGGCATCGCCTTGTGGACATTTCACGATGTAAACTTTCCTGAGTCTTTGAATCGGGTCGACAGCGCCGGTTTAAAATATATCGAGCCCAACACTTTCCACCCATCGGGGCCGGCACTGAAGGACACCCTTGTCGGCAGGTTATCGGCTTCTGGTCTGGACAAGCTCAAATCAATGATTGCTGAAAAGGGCCTGATCTGTGAATCTGTATATGTTGTTGGTGATTCAACCATTCAATCATGGGCCAAGCAGTTCGACGTTGCAAAAAAATTGGGAGCAAAATTTGTGACGACGGAGCCCCCGCTCAACATGCTGAATAGTATCGATAGCCTTGCCGGTGCTTATGGACTCATGGTCGCCATTCATGAGCACTGGAAAGGTGTGAGCCAATACTGGAACCCTGATACCACCTTAATGGCATTAAAGGATCATCCGAATTTTGGTGTATGTGCTGATCTGGGGCATTTTCCAAAGAGCGGTATTGACCCGCTCGAAGCCGTGAAAAAATTTAAAGGCCGGATTATCGCGATACATATGAAGGACATTGCAGCCTTCAATCAGCCGGCATTGAAAGATGTAAGGGCAGGTACCGGTGTCGTCAACTTTCCCGCGATATTCCAGGAATTGAAGGACCAGCAGTTCAAGGGTCATATTTATATTGAAAGGGATTCCATTGAAAGCTCCGGCAACCTGTCTTCGGTTAAACTTGCGCTGCAATATTATAATGAGCAGGTAAATAAACTTAAATAAAGTGATTTTTCTTCTTGTTGCCTTGTTTCGGCATCCGACGAAAAAATAAACTATTTATGAGTCAATTTAGATCCAGGATAGGACCTGAACTTGCCATCCCGGTTGGTGTAGTGTTATTTGGGGGGCTGATGCTCTCATCAAGGGCACAAAACTGGATCGGCGTGGTAATCATCTTGCTGGTGATGATTTTTGTTTTACACGTGTTTCTGACTACCTGGTATGATATAAAAGGAAACCTGCTGAGGATCAAATGCGGATTCCTGATCGACAAAGAGATTAACATTCATGAAATTGCTGTTGTCCGGGAGACATTTAATCCCCTGAGTGCCCCGGCCACCTCACTCGACCGGCTTGAAATCAGGTTACAGGGTAAGGACAGCATATTGGTTTCACCAAAAGATAAAGGTGCATTTATCCGCGAACTCCTGGCCGTAAAACCCGGTATTGAAGTCATCATGCGAAAGGATAAAAAAGGTCTGTCCTGACATATTATTTCGGTTCTCGTAAATCCCTTTCCCGATTGCATAAAGTTCCTTTTCTGTGTTTCTATACGTTTGCGTATTAACATTTGCCGGTTTCCGAAGCGCTCGGTACGATACATGAGGTACACAAAACGAAACATGTCATTCAAAATATTGGTTCGAAAGCTCCACCTGGTCCTGGGCCTCGGATCGGGTCTAATCATTGTAATCCTGGGAGTTACCGGGTGTCTGTTGGCATTTGAGCTCGAGATCAGGAGTCTGACCGAGCCTTTCCGCAAGGTGGAAAAACAAGCCGGTCCGGTCCTGCCACCATCTGCTCTGAAGTCGATAGCCAATGGAAAATTATCATCCGGCCAGGCTTTGGGTGTTGAATATCCCGGCCCCGGTAAAGCTGCCATTGCTTCGTGGTATGATTCCAGTCACTACGAGCTTGTTTACCTGGATCCTTACAGCGGCAAAGTATTGAAACATAAGAACATGAACGAAGATTTTTTTCGTATCGTGCTCAATGGTCATTACTATCTATGGCTACCCGAACATATCGGGCAACCTATTGCTGCTTCTGCCACACTGGTTTTCCTGGTGATGATGATCAGCGGTCTCATTTTGTGGTGGCCGAAAAATACGGGTGCACGTAAACAGCGCTTTAGCATAAAATGGAACGGCAAATGGAGAAGACGAAATTACGATCTCCATAATGTGCTTGGTTTCTATATGACCTGGGTCGCTATATTTCTGGCGATAACCGGGCTGGTGTTTGGATTCCAGTGGTTCGCCAGGTCAGTGTATTGGGTCAGCAGCGGGGGAGAAACTATGGTGGATCATGCGCACCCGGTTTCTGATATAACAAAACCAGCGGCCTATACCAATATGGCTGATCATCTTTGGAACAACCATCGGGCTGAGCTGAAAGACAACGAGAGTATATCAGTATTTTTCGCATCTCTTCCTACCGATCCCCTCGAAGTGATTATCAATCATAAGCCGGGGACTTATTATATGAACGATTATTATCATTATGATCAGTACACAGGAGATGAGTTGCCTGCAGTGGGAAGTTATGCCGGCAAATTTTCGGAAGCGGCGGTAGCTGATAAAATCGTGCGTATGAACTACGACCTGCATGTTGGTGCAATTCTTGGTTTACCGGGAAAGCTATTGGCATTTTTTGCCAGCCTGATCGCAGCAAGCCTGCCTGTTACCGGTTTCCTTATCTGGAGAGGCAGGAACAAAAAAAGAAGTTTAGCTGCAAGGAGTCCAAAATCAGTGAGATTGGAAGAGACAATATAGTTAAGTAACGGCGATGTGTAACCGAAAAACAAGAAAAGGCTGCGTCATGATTATGACACAGCCTTTTAGTGGATGGGTGGGATGTAAAAAGGGTGACAGAAGTTGGGGGTGGTAAAGTCGGGGCCTGTCATTGGTTAGCAGGCTTGTCGAATTCTTCGTAAACTTCGATCTCGCCATTTACCACTTTCAAACGTTTCCATGATGTCTTATTTTCGATCAGCACAAAATACGCGTACTTGTTCATTACCTGTATCTGGGCTACGCCTCCAAAGATCTCATACCTTGGGTACGCATCATTTACCATGTCAGCGATTGATTCAGGAAGCTTGGTGTAGTCGTAATGTTTGATGTTGTGCAGGAATTTGCCTTTACGTGTGTAGGTAGTCCTGTTCATGTCACCATCGGTTTTGTGGTTGATCTGGACGGTCTTAAGTTTCTTATCATCCAGGACCTTGATATCATACGCTGTTTTAAAATCGCGGCTGAATCTTTCAAACATTTTTGGTGATATTGCTTTCATTTCTGTGAGCGACCTGAGATCAGCTTCTGCGGCAACATAAGGCGCAATGGTGGCGTTAACATTTGTTGGAGTAAAGTTCAGTGGTGAAGAACTTTGTGCTATTGCTGCATCATTAAGTGCGAGCGGAGAGAGGAAGGCCAGTAGCCTTACTAAAATAGGTTTCATTTTTTTTAAATTTGTAGATTATATAAAATTTGTGGCGAGGATGAGCGGATTTAAAGCATTCCGGTGTTAACGTCCGGGGTCCCTGCTGCCTGGTCACTGTTTGGATGATTCCTTTTAGTGTTTGCCAGCAGGCCTGCACTATTTGGTCGTGGACGGGAAACATTAGGGTAACAGAAAACTCAAATTTTTTTTATACGCATTTTTACATATCTTTCTATAAGGAGGAACACTTATGCCATCCTTTACTTCCCCTTTGAATGATCAAGACTTTGAAATAACACGCAACCTGCGCCTGGACGGGGTTCCACGGCGGACGGCAGAGGACCAACTCTTCAGGAAGTACGCTTACTTTATCCGCGAAGGCAGTCACAAATATTCTATAACCGAAGAAGAGTCATTTGATGCATATGCCGATAGCATCCTTTCAGCAATCGACACTATTACAAAAGGACTCTTTGAGAACAGGTCCAGCCTTAAAACTTATTTATACAAAATATTTCATAATAAATGTGTTGACCTTATCCGTAAAAAGACGACAAATAAGATGAGCGTTCACCAAACGTCTGCGATTGATGATATGATGATGCAGTTGTCTGATACCGCGAAACCAGTAATTCAACAATTGATTGAAAGATCAGACTTTGAGCAACTGAAACATCAGCTGGAGTTGTTAGGTGAAAAATGTAAGAGACTGCTCAATCTATTTGCGGAAGGATACAGTGATAAGGAGATTGCGGAAATAGCTGACTACAAAACCGGTGAGGTAGCGAAAACCAGCAGGATCCGTTGTCTTGAGAAATTAAGACAATCATACAAAAACACATAACATGTCACAGAGCCTCGAACACATTGAAAATTATTTCCAGGGTACACTAAACGCGGTCGAGGCCCGGGAATTTGAAAAGGCAATTCAAAATGATCCCGATTTTGCCAAAGAGGTAGCTTTTTATATGAGTTCGGTGGCAACAGTTAAGGATCAGCTCAACACAGAAAAGAAGGCCCGATTCCGCCAGGTATATGATAGTTCTAAAATGGTGGTTGCTGACCATCTGGCCCCTGCAGACTCAAAAGGGGCAATTGTACGGAAAATCTGGAAATACGCTGTTGCTGCAGCCGTATTCAGTGCTGTTTTAGTAAGTGGCTACTTGTATACCAAAAATCCTTCCCCTCAGCAGATGGCTGATAAGTTCATATCAGAAGAATTCCAGACATTAGGTGTTACCATGGGTACAACTGCGGATAGCATGACCATGGCAAGGCAGTTAAACGATAAAGGCAAGTATGCGGAGGCACTGGCCATATTTGAAAACTTAGCCAAACAATATCCAACAGATGTCAAAGCACGCGAATATGCAGGCATTGCGGCGCTTATGATGAAAGAATACGACAAAGCTCTTCAATATTTCCAGAACCTGTCATCTGTGCAGGGACTGAAGTCCAACCCCGGAAACTTTTACACTGCGGTTACCCTGATGAAACGCAACCAACCAGGTGACAACGACAAGGCAAAGAAAATTTTGCAGAACGTTGTCAAAAACAAAGAAACACATAGTGAGATTGCCGAAGCCTGGCTCAGTAACTGGTAACGTTTTATTATATATTACTTAAACCTATTCACTATGCCTGTAAAGACAAGCACCACTTCGCTGATTGCCCTCGGCCTGGCATCATTTGCCGCCGGCTTATTAGTTTCCCGTAGAAGATGCTGGCCATGTTCATCTCATTCAAATGTCCGAAAATGGGGAAGATTGTATTTGTCCGTTAATAATTATCCCGAGGAATTTGATAAGGACAGTGCAATAGATGCCGAACTTAAAAAGATAACCGCGCAGATACAGGCAAATCATGTCGACAAATATGGTTACCAGGGCAAATACAGGCTTGGTTATACCTGGCAGAGAATTGCGGTTGAAGGGAAACGGCTGCTTGAGGTGCAATATTATACAGTGAGAATTACAGACGTAAAGGATAATTATAACAATTCAACTTTCAAAGCCGACTCATCCTACCAGGGCAGTGACACGCCGAGGGCCGGTGCACAAATGATGTCTCTGGAAGCCGGATCCGATACCGGTCATACACCGCCCCAATGTCCCCGTCCCCGCCCAGGCTACACATCCAAATATGATTTTGAAGGATGGGAATGTAGCTATTACTAGTGGAGCTCCAGTTTTGCCCGGATGGTATTGGTAGTATGGATGCTGGTAACCTGGCTGTAATTGTCGCTGCTGTTATTGGGGCTGCTGTTATTACAGTAGCTATTATTGCTAACGCTGTAATTAGTATCACTGCGATTGGTACATGTTGCCGTTGCCGGTGTCATTATAGGCGGTGTCATTTGTTGCCTGTTATCGCTGACGCTGATCGCAGTTGCCGGTTACTCGTCTTCGTTTGTTATTGGTGCGGCTCTTATAGAAATGTGAGTGAGAATCTTAAGATCCTATATTTTGAAAGGGATAATATACTATATCTGTTGCCTGGTAACAATGTTGTCCGGCAATCCCGCAAATTCACAATCACTGTCCGTGCATTGCACAGACAGTGATTGTATTTTAGAAAAACTTTCAGCTGACAACGCAAGAAGCCCGGAAAATTTAAGTACATGGATAGCTATTGACTCTGCCCTTTCTCTTAAGGCAATGCAGGACGCACATATCCGCGGCCGGGTGCAGCGGATGATCAGCGTTATATATTATGACAAGGATGATTATACAAATGCACTACAATGGGCCGGGAAAGCCAGGCTATTTTTCAGGAGACCGACCGATAACAAAGAGAAAAGCCTGGAGCAACTCGCGAAGAACTTTTACCTGATGGTTGCCTGTTATGATTCGCTGGATCAATATTCAATGCAGATGAATATGGTAGACAGCTGCATTTCGGTGGACAAGGAATTAAATACCGACTATTACAATACTTCGCTGCTTATAGAAGAACAGGTTGCGTGGTTATATAATAAAGGGGATTACAGGGCCTGCATTAGTTATGCTGATTTGGGTGAGGCCATTATAAAAAAATATTTTCATGATGATGGCACTGCATTTCACAGGGCTACTTCAATAATCGTTTATAAGGTACAGGCCCATATGTACCTGGGCGAAACAGAGGTGGCGCAAAAAATACTTCACAATATTTTACAGGAACACGAAAAGCTACGAAAGATTGGATTCCTGGGTACTCTATACGGCATAAATGCCGACTTATACCTGCTTCGGAATAAACCCGATTCGGCTATCGCTTCGCTTGTTATCGCCATTGAAAATCACCGGAAGGAAAGATATGCAAAGGGCCTTGCAGAGTGCTACGAAATCCTCGGGCAAACCTATATGGAATATTTTAACCGCACTGATCTTTGTATAAAATATAGCAAGCTTGCATTACGTCACGCAGTTGAGATCGACTCCGTTTCGATTCTGAATACCATATCACAGGCATATCTAAGGTCTGATAATCTGAAGCTTGCACTGCAATTTATTGATATGGCGTCCGCTGTGTTGGGGGTTGATATCCGTAACCCTAAAGACGCGCCTGGTCATTTGCTGACCTTCGCATTGGAAAAGCGGGCACCATATGCCATTAAACTGTTGTTATCGACTGCTGATGTTTATCTGCAAATGGGCAAATTATCTGGCGATCATAAATCACTGAAGCGCGCTATTGATTTTTACGACCGCGCTGATCAGTTGCTATCCCGGCTGAAAAATGAATATCATACAGCGGATTCCAAGTTGTACTGGCGTAAGCAAGCGATTCATCTGTACGAACGTGCCATCGAATCCTGTTATTTGTTAGATGACAAAAATATTGCATTGTATTTTTTTGAAAAAAGCAGGGCGGTTTTGTTACAAGACCAGATTAGTGAAATTCGTGCTTTGCAACCTGCGGAACTAAAAATTAAGGCAGCGCTTCGTGCCGAAATCAAGGCCCTTAATGAGCGTATTTCCCAAACAAATAAAGATGATCCTTCTTATGCTTCGTTACAAAGAAGGGTCCTCGAACTTGAACAACAAGAATATCTTTTGAGGATCCCCGTTTCCGCCAGCCAACCCCTGGTGCGTCATGGTGAGTTAACCCATGATTCTGTGGCGGCTTTGAAAGCTGTAAACAAAATTCTTACAACTCACCAGGCATATATAAACATTTTTGATGGCGATTCCGTTGTGTATTTGTTGAAGTTCATTGGACAAAAACAATTCTTTCACAAGATCGATAAGAAAAGCTACGACTGTCTCGTCGTGGATTTTCAGAAGGGATTGATGAAACCGGAGGTATATAGCGATGCGTTTCAAAAATGGTCCCGAAATGCGAATGCCCTTTATCAATTGGTGTTTGGAAATAATGAGATACCGCCTGGTCGGATCATGATATCCCCGGGCTCGAATCATTTTCCATTTGAGGCGCTGGTAACAAATATCGCGAAGGGGAGCAACCGATACCTGTTGGAGGATTATGCAGTTAGTTATGTCTACTCTGCAACTTACCTGGCGGACGGTTCTGACGCGGCAAAACCGATTTCGATACCCAGGTTGCTGGGTGTGGCTCCTGTAGAGTATTCCGGGCGTTTGAATGTGAGTGAACTTGCTGGCAGTGATTTATCCCTGAGGAGCCTGGCTGAAGGTTTTAGCTACGCGGGTATGTTTTCCCGGACCGCTACAAAGAAAAACTTTCTCGATAATTTTCATAAATACGAGATCGTCCACTTATACACCCATGCAGATGCCAGGGGCCAACGGGCAGATCCCGTTATTTACTTTGCAGACTCATTACTTTACCTGAACGACCTGATAGTTTCTGCGAAGCCGGTAACCATGTTGATTGTTCTCGCCGCCTGCGAGTCGGGCATCGGTCAGTTTTATAAGGGCGAGGGCGTCTTTAGCTTCAACCGCGCTTTTGCGGCCATAGGAATTCCTACATCAATTGTGAATCTCTGGCCGGTTGACAGTAAAACAACTTACCAGTTGAATGAATTATTTTATGATTTTTTGAGGGAAGGTTTACCAGTGGATGTTGCCTTGCAGCAGGCCAAGATAAAATACCTGGGAACAGCAAAAGGTGAAAAGGCCATGCCCTATTTTTGGGCGGGCAGTGTTGTGGAAGGCAAGCCCCTGATGCTTCCGCGCCTGGGTGGTAATTTGCCGACGCTTGTTGGTGTCGCTTTATTTTTTACGATCCTGATTGTATTACTTGCGGTAACCGCTTTAAAGTTTCAGAGAGAATAAACGCAATCTTTTATATAAATCACCCGACCGATTTCATTAATGATGTACCGACGGATGACGTAGATAATACATCGTATCCCTCGATATAGCCTTTCCAGGGCTGAATATTTTGCACCACGAAAAATATCAGCTGAAATATCTGAACACCGGGTATGCCGGGCCTAATATGAAAACCGGTAACCGGTAAGTATATGTGTCGCTTGAAATGTGCCCTCACTTTCAAACCAGTCCTTTTCGATTAATTTACGTAATCCCATAAAACTTGCATGGGCATGGGGACACAACATGGAACCGGCTGAGGCGGTGATTTCTGAATCCCCCTCTTCCAAAGTCTCTTCTGTGAGTCCGGATGTGGTTCCGTCCGAAAGCTTAAGGCGCTCCATTATGCTTTCTTTGGCTGAACGGAATTGCTTTAAACCAGGGTAAGATGCCTTAAAATGCGATAGTAGCTTCATCTTCATATAGTAGATTTCTCCCCTCAAAAATAGCCTAAAGTATATAACCAGATCGATACAAAATGGTTATAACCTATAACCGCAGGTTATGAGAATCGCGCGCAATCCTGATAAAAGATTTTGTTAATTCACTGCTTTCGCCCTTTCGTTGGATGAAGTAAAAGTTTCTTTCTATGTTGAGCCCTTCGAAGTTTATTTCGGTAAGTTCTTTATCGGCCAGCTCCTTGAGGACAGAACGACGGGGCAAAAATCCAAGGCATTCCGACTCGACCAGGAAATTTTTCAGTGCTTCGGTACCGCCGAGTCTCACCTTCACATTTAGCTGATTCAGTGAGATCTTTTGTTTAGCCAGGGTGAACTGCAATGCGTCTAGTGTGCCGCTTCCCCTTTCGCGAAGCGCAACGGGCATGTTAAGTATGGACTGAAGCGGGTAAGATTTCTTCCTGGCAATCGGGCTACTTTTGTTGCACACGGCAATTACCTTATCGCTGATAAACGGATGATAAACGACATTAGTGAGTTTGCTTCGTTGTTCCACAATACCGAGATTGATCTCCTGGTCGATCAGTGCCGCCAGCACTATTTCGGAATTCCGGTTTAGCAGGCTGATCTCCAGTTCAGGAAACTTTTTATGGAACACGGACAGTATCCGGGGGAGAATATATAATGCCACCGTTGTACTTGCGCCGAGTTTCAATGTTCCCCTCGCTTCTGATTCGTTACTTATCGAGGTTATCTGGAATTCCGTTTCTTCCTGGATGTTTTTGATATGGAGCACCCGTTCCATGAGTAACTTCCCCGCGGGAGTTAACTGTATCTGAATTCCTTTCCTTTCAAACAACCGGCATTTATAATGATTCTCCAGGAACTTTATGTGTTTGCTGATGGCCGGTTGTGAAATATACAACACCTGGCCCGCCCTCGAGAAGCTCAGTTGCCTGGCAACTTCCAGGAAAACCAGATGATGAGTAGAAAGCATATTAATCCCGTTGATATTTATCCAAACTCATCACTCATAACTCATCACTCACAACTCAATATTACCCTATTCTTTCGAGTCTGAATTCGATTTTCTTTGCTTTTTTAAAGTACTCCAGGATCAGGACCGAACCCGCCTTAGCAGGAAAAACCTTCATACTGCTTGCGCTTGATTTCAACTCAATCTTATCTGTAACAAACTTGTTGCCATTGTAACGGATCGAGTTAAATGTCTTGCCCTTGTATTCTTTATTTCTGACCCAGTCGCTGAAACAAACTGCAAAGTTATTGTTATCGGCGTCTGTAGTGGTAAACTCATAATCAAAGGCGCCGACCGTTTTCAGATATAGAGCAATCGCATGCTGACTGCTGTAGTCACTCATGGTTGAGGCCTCCGCTGTATTATTTGTCTTGTCAAAAATTGATGCATTTACGACGTTGTATTTAGCATCAAACTCCATCATCACCATATCAGTAACAACTATTTTTGTGACGCCTGCATTGGACCTTACTCCCGCCACGCTCAGGGCGGTCAATGCGATCCCCCCGGCACTGGCCTGTCTCTTGTAACCCTCGCCAACAACAAACAGCTTGCCGTCTGGTGTCTTGATCATTTTGTGCACAAACAGGTATCCGAGGCTTTCAATTTTCCCTTTACGGTTAACTGGCAGATGTTTTGCAAAATCGAGTTCCCAGCTGTTGTATTTCCTGGAAAGTATCTTACCCTTTGTGTTTATTTCGAACACTGCAATTCCTTCACTATGGTCTTTCATGATCTTCGCATCCTGGCCAAAGTAGTTTCCCATCACCATGATCCTGTTATCATCCTTAAGATGTACAATATTGGTTGGTACAAACTTAAATTCATCGCCCTCATTATCTGCAATATCGAAGGCCAGCTTCCGGGTCACGAAATTTACGCCTACGAGGTGTGAGGTAATGCTACCGCTCAACGCCCTTGGTTTGCGAAACACCTGGAGAATCACGAGGCTATCGGTTGATCCAAGGAATTCAGCATTAGAATAACGCTCTTCGTCCATCGGAATATATGTCCATTGTTTTTTTGTAACCGTAGAATAGAAGTCAACCTGGTAGGTAACATGATTGCCTTCCCTGATCGGTAAAACAGAAACATATCCTTTTTCACCCAGGTCGAAAACATTCTGGTTGGTTCCTTCATCAGAATGAAAAGTCTGGTAGCGCTTCATCAGGTCCTCTGTTCTTTTATCATACTCACGGGTGTAAGTGTATTTAAGTTTGCCCTCAATGGTGTACACTTTAAGATCAAGTGTTTTTGTTTCTTCATTTTTAAATAAAAATGATAAACTGCTGCCATTGTATGCAGCTTCTAGGAGACTTAGTTTTTTTGAGTCTTCAAACTTGATGTCTATTACTTTATTTACGTTCTGATCAAGTATCTGGAGGGTATACTCGTTCGTGGACTTGTTGATTTTATCACTTTGATAGAAAAAGAAATAACCTTTTATCTCGTGATTTTCCATGATGGTTCCGCTATTCCTGAGATAGGTGGCGTGAACATTTTCGATACTCAGTTTTGACTGTGCATTCACCAGGTTTAGAATACAGGTAAGGGTGGCGGATAATAATAGGTTCTTTAGCATTTTTTGTTAGTTAGTTTGGATCGTTTGGTTACTGATTTGAGAGATATGAGTTAGGTTGGTTCGTTGTGTTCTAATATTATTTTCACTATTTGTTTTCTGATATGATTTCGAATATTTGTTCTTCACATTATTTTACTAACCGTTTTCGAAGCTCATTCGGCGTATTTGTTCTCTACATTATTTTACCAGCTGTTTTGAAAGCTTATTTTGCGTTTGTTCTCCACATTATTTTACCGGCTGTTTTAAAAGCTCATTTTTTGAGTATCTATTCTTCGCATCATTTTAACAGCTGTCTTCAAATCTCATTTTAAGTATTTCTTCTGCACATTATTTTAACAGCCGTTTTAAAGCTCATTTTGGGTATTTGTTCTTCACATCATTTTAACAGCTGTTTTCAAATCTCATTTTGAGTATCTGTCCTCCCATTCTTTTAACAGCTGTTTTCAAATCTCAGTTTGAGTATCTCTTTTCAACGTTATTATAGACAGCTGCTCCAAATTTCATTTCATTGCGTTTATTGATGCACTCTCAAATGTTCCTTTGAATTGAGGATGACCTGACAATTGCTCTTTTTGTTTTAACAGGAAATGGTAATTGATCATCGCCACATTTTCTGCGTATAGATTCTGAATGAATTGACAAAGCGTATTATAAGGTTCAGAATTGCCTGGAGAGGGAAGGTCAGTCACCTTGCTTAGTCGATGCTCCTTAAAGGCAGCGTATATACTGTTCAGGGTTTTGCCTATCATAACCACCACATATTCATCTGAACCATCCGCCCGCGGTTTTTGCTGCTGTTCTGATAACCTCAGACAATAGAACAGTGATCTGGAGTAATTCTCCTGTTCAAATTCAAATGTTATGCTTTCATAGCTGAACTGATTGCTGAGGCTGTGAAAGAGTACGGTGTCTATGATTTTTATCGGATGGGGGCGGCTGGCTTTATTAACAAAGGGTGTAAGCTTTTTGATTCTGTTGGTGCAGTCAGGATGTGTTTTTAATGAGTCGTCCCAGGTTTCCTCCCTTAACTGTGCATGGCCGCCAAGTAATCCCTGTTCTTTTTTGAGCCATCTTTTTTGAAACGGGTAACCGGGAGCATCGAAGTTTTTAACCAGGCTTGATTCAATATTCAGTGTGTCCTTGTCGATTATATTCAGCAGGGAGAGCGTGGTGAGACTCTGTTTAATATCGAAGGTTGTATTACGGAGAAGTTCAAGCGCCATTGAATCCGCCTGGTCCTCGTTTTGTCTTGTATGGCGGCGGCTGTCGAAGGAATATCGCTGGGCGAATTGGTCAAGTCGTTCTCTTTTTCCGTAAGTGGTATTTTTGATGTCGCGCAGTTCTTTCTGATAAGCTATCGAGTTGACCCTGTTTACATATTGGTTGATGGCCGATTCGCTGTGTTGAAGGAAAACATGCGCTATCTCGTGACAGATCACAAACGCAAGCTGACTCTCATTTTCGAGACGCGAGAACAGTCCCATATTAATCAGTATCACTCCTTCACCTAGTGAGCTCGCGTTTGGAATGCCGGATCTTGAGAAGTAGCAGGTAAATTGTTTGTCCCTCAGAATTGGGTTTGATGTTCTTATTTCCGTCACGATCCTGTCGAGGTATTGCTGCGCAGTGTTCGACGTGTAAACTTCGCCGGCTTCAAACTTAGTTTTGATATTGTTCCACCTCACCGTATAAACTTCAGCCAGGTCTTTTTTATATTCTTTGGGTAGCAGTGTCAGTGCTGCCAGGTATTGGCTCTCGTGTTTTTTAAGTAATGCTTGTCTTTCGGAGCTGTTGTTGGCTGCAGCAGTAAACGTCCCGGATTGGGAAAAGGTATTAACCGAAAAAAGGAGGAGGATTATTGGACATGAATAAAAACCAGCCCTGAATCGCCTCGCGACCCTGGGAAACAATTTTATTAGCACGTCAGATTCGGTTTAGTGTTTCGGGAGTTCAAATAAATGCAAAAAATCGACAGCAAGCAACTTTCGTGATATTAATCTTTGATGATTTAATCCTGCACTGGACCCCTGGTCGTGTATGCGTCCCTGTGAAAACTACCTGGCACAATTCAGAATGTATAACCGGCACCAATGGTGAATAACGAATTTAGCCTGGTATCCATGTTCCAGAAGTCGTCCGAAGGAGGGTCAAGCAATATAAGTGGTGCAAGAAGCGCTTTTACGAAGAGGCCACCTGTGGGTTTTTGGTAACGGTATCCAATACCGGGCGTGATGTAAAGGTATTTGTCTGAAATGTTCCCCTCCCTGAATAAGTAATCAACGCGTTTGATGTATGGTGTTAGCGTAAGGCTGAACTCGGCATGATGTTCCTGTTTGCCCGTGATCAGGCTGATGCCCAAAGGGATACCAGCTTCGTTGTGCAGCCAGTGAAAGCCAATTCTGTAGGAATAGGATAATTTTTCGCCATAGTAGAATATGCGGTCATAATTAACCGAATAAACCGGCCCGCGTGTGGAGGCATCGATGTACAATGTATGTTTATGCCGTTCCTGGCTTTGTGCATGAGGACCCTGCAACAAGACGAGTATAAGGATAAGATGCACTGTTATTTTTAGCCGGCTGCTCATTGGTTGACATTGACATTTATATAAGGGCCGCTCATTGATTGTGGTTTAAGGGGTGTAATATAAGCGATGGTCATTGCTTGTGGTTTATGGGATGTAATATAGGCGTAGGTCATTGCTTGTGGTTTATGGGGTGTAATATAGGCTTTGGTCATTGCTTGTGGTTTATGGGGTGTAATATAGGCGTTGGTCATTGCTTTTGATTTAAGGGGTGTAATATAAGTGATGGGCATTGCTTGTTGTGATAAAGGCTGTAATATAATCGTTGGGTTTGCAACTTACTGGCTTCCTGGTGGTGCCCGGAGCGCATGCTCAAACAGATCAAATTGTAATTCAAAAAAATCCTAATTTGTATGTACAAAACTCTTTACTGATGACCAGCCCTAAATTCAAAGTACTATCCATCGACGGAGGTGGAATACGCGGAATAATTCCCTGCATTATACTCAAATACATCGAAGAAAATACCGGCAAGCCTATTTCCAGTTTATTTGATCTGATCGCTGGTACGTCGACGGGCGGCATTATTTCCGTCGGGCTTACGAAACATGAAAGTAATTTTCAGAACTCATTCAGTGCTGAGCAGATGCTTGAACTTTATGTAAAGTTCGGCAAGGATATTTTTTCTGACCGCCCAAAGGATTTGTTAAGCTGGGTGTCAGCAAAATTGTTTGACAGGCCTTATGATGCCGGGGATATGGAAGCACTGCTTGACAGGTATTTTGGTGAAGCCAGGTTGAAGGATGCATTGTCTAACGTGTTGGTCACCACTTATGATATTGAAAAAGGTAAGCCGTT
Organism: Flavitalea antarctica; assembly: GCF_054461535.1. NCBI lineage: Bacteria > Pseudomonadati > Bacteroidota > Chitinophagia > Chitinophagales > Chitinophagaceae > Flavitalea > Flavitalea antarctica. Next base: position 32,151 of record NZ_JBTLQG010000005.1, on the reverse strand, counting down.
CTACTTTTCTTCGAGGCTTGCAGCGAAAGACGAGCGCGAGAATTTTAAACTCAGGGAAGTGGCCCGTTCCACTTCCGCTGCACCAACTTATTTCAAACCAAACCTTTTGAAATATGATAAGGAAACTGACCTGGCTTTTGTAGACGGGGGAGTGTTTGCGAATAATCCTTCCATACTGGCTTATAGTGAAGCAAAAGAACTGTGGAAGCAAATGCTGGTTGCTGATCCGTCATTGGCAGAGGCAGACCGGGGATTTGATGCGGTCGTAACAGCAGATGATAATGATCTGCCTTTTTACCTGTTATCGCTGGGCACGGGATTCACTCAAAACGCCATCAAAGGTTCAGAGGTAAAAAATTACCGGAACAAGGATTGGTTCGAACCCTTACTCGCCAATGTGTTCATGCGTAGTGTCGCCGAAAGCACACACTATACCATGAAATATTTGTTGCCGCCCTACGAAAACGGCAGTCCAAGATATCAGCGCCTCGACTTCCAGATCCCCACCGAGATAAGTGAAATGGACAACGCTTCCGAAAAAAACATAAAAAGTTTAGTCAAGGTCGCTGAAACATTTGTGAAGGAGAACGAAGCAGTGCTGAACAAGGTTTGCGAGATTGTGGGGTAGGGAATAAATCCCCCGCCGATCCATGCGAACTAGAATGGGAAATTTATTTCGGCTATACTAGACAGTTTTGACTTAATGAGAGTCTGAAACCGGAATAATTTTCCTGAGATCGCTGCAACAATTTAAAAATCTATCTATTTTTTTTTATTAAATGTTTGGAAATAGTAAAAAAGCAATTACTTTAGAGCCATTAATATTCTTTTGGCCCCTGATTAGCTGTTATTCCCCGCTTTCCTCTGACAAACCCTAATACGACCGTTTTCCATCATCCGCTGAATGATCTCTTGCTCAAGGTAATTTACCTGATTCAGTTTTATGTCCATTTCCGTGATTACGTGAGGTTTGACTCGTGTGAATATCTCAACATGTAATTATGAAGAAGGTCATTTTAAGTGTTAACCCTTTGAAGGCGATGAACTTTTTAATAGAAACTGTTTTGTCACCAAGACATACCGTAATTACAGTACCAAACGCTGTTTTTGGAATGCAAGTACTGAAAAATCGTGGCTCGGTTGATGTCATAATCATCGATGCCGACCACGACTACGAGGAAGGATTTGAATTTATTCACCATGTACGAAACAGCCGCTTATATACTGACTGCACACTGATCTCATTGAGCTCACAAGTGTCTGTGGAAAAAAATTTAGCCTTTCATGAATACCTTGACCAGATATTTCAGAAACCATTTAGCCCTCAGCAATTAATTGATTACGTAAACAAAATACCTGAAGCAAAGTCCATGGACAAAACATAGTTATCAACCTTATCTAAGAAGTTCGCTTAACACCCCCCCTAAAATGAATAAAGACCTTTACGTAAGATCCGTAAGGCATGCTTCTGCATGGCGTAGATTTGAACCTAGACTAAAAACATCCACAGAACCTGGGCCATTTGGCTTGGTTTACGTGGGTAAGAATGAAGAGCTTCCTCATCTTTTTGACGAAGTCTTCAAAAATGGAGCATTAGTTGAGTCGTTAACAGAAGCTGAAAAATTTTTCAAACAAATACCTCGTAGTCAGCATCCTGATGTAATTATTATTGACCTTCCATTTGAAAAAAATGCGCTACATTATTTTCAAAAGTTTCTTCTAGAGAGAAAAATCTGCTCGCGCGCAATCGTTCTTTACAATGACTATAGGCTAACAGCTGCGAACATCAACTATTTGAAACAAAACGCTTTGATAGATGACACAATTAGTTTGTCAACTTCGCAGGATACATTAAATAGGAAACTTCGCTTCCTTAAAAAAGTTAAGCTCAGCATTCAGAAAATGAATTACGCAACATCCAGCGTACAAGTTACGAGGAGTTCAAATCGATCTATGCTTTTCAAAAGGTTCATTGATATCGTATTTTCCTTAATGATTTTAATTTGTAGTCTACCTGTTTTGCTGATAATAGCCTTGTTGATAAAAATTGACAGCCCAGGTCCAATTATTTATCATTCACTCCGGGCTGGACGTGGCTTTAAAATCTTCAAATTTTATAAATTTAGAACCATGGTTGTAGGCGCTGACAAACGAATTGGTGAGTTTGACCATCTAAATCAATATAGCGTTGCCAATACTGGCGAGGCAAAATTTATAAAAATTGAAAACGATCCCAGAATTACAAGATTCGGGAGGTTTCTTAGAAATTCAAGTTTTGATGAATTACCGCAATTGATAAACGTTCTTAAAGGGGACATGTCATTAGTTGGAAACAGGCCCTTGCCCCTGTATGAAGCCAGCACTCTGACGACGAACGAGCATGTCGAGCGATTTATGGCTCCAGCAGGAATAACCGGTTTATGGCAGATTAAAAAAAGAGGGAGAAACGACATGTCTGTTGAAGAGAGGGTTAATCTGGACATCTCATATGCCCGAAAGAACAGTGTAATTTATGATTTCTGGATAGTTGCTAATACCCCTGCAGCACTTTTTCAAAAGAGTAATGTGTAATTGCTATAGTAGAGGATTAAACTTTGGAACGGGTCTTTTATAATGAATGCTAATTATAAAAGTGTGAATTTTGTGCCGATCAAGGTCCGTTATTTGCTCCATTTTCTGAGACTTATAATGTTTTCGTTGTAAAAGATTTCGTCAAACTACTCATATTGCCAGGACTCCACTTTTTACCAGGTCGAACCCAGTTGATCTTCAATACCAATTAAGTTGATACCGCAGCGTTTAGTTTCAGGAAAACGTATTTTTCTCTGTTTTAATTATATTCTTATAGCATTGTACCTCCTCGCATGTATGGTGCCATACCTGCGTTCCGATGAATACTGGTTTATTTCAATTCTTGGGCTTGGTTTTCCCTTTCTGTTTACATCGCTCTGCATCTGCTTAGTGGCTTGGGTGTCGAAAAAGTCAAAATGGTTTTTACTGCCTTTGGTTACGATGTTGTTTGGCTTTCAACAGCTGTCGGTGACTTTTGGATTTCATTGCCTTCAAAATCAATTTAATGTTGTTAAGAGAGATGGATGTTTACGAGTTTTAACTTGGAATGTATTGAACTGGGATGAGATGAACGCACTTACTAATAAGCGGAATAGTCACCGCGATCTTATGATGGATGCGATCTTTGAACAACAGCCTGATGTAATTTGCCTACAGGAGTTTTTTGAACCTTTTCAGTCCCGACGCTTTCGAAGCAACTTGAAGTCGTTAACCCAAATGGGATTTACATACTACTATTTCTTTCCCACGTCGAGTATTTGGAATGGAGAGGCAAAATTTGGTATGGCAATTTTGTCTAAATATCCCATTTCAGACACAGCTTCATTTAGTTTTGGAGGTACACCGCACTCCGAGGGACTTATGTATGCAGACATACAAACCGATAGCCAATTGATAAGAGTTTTTTCTGTACATCTAGAATCGTCCCGATTTACAACTACCGGCTACCTTCCTGACTACACAGTAAATCCTTTAGCGAAGATAAAAAGTAGCATTAACACGTTAAGGACTTCGTATAAATACAGGGCCCTTCAGGCAGAAGTTTTGAGCCATCAAATTCAAGTAAGTCCAAATCCCATAATTCTTTGCGGTAATCTGGGTGATGTGCCTAATTCATATACTTATTTTAAAGTTACCGAGGGATTGACCGATGCTTTTTTATCTAAAGGTGCAGGATTTGGTAGAACGTTTAGATTTATTTCACCAACACTCAGACTTGACTATGTGATAACAGACAAAAGATTTTCGATTTCTCAGTATTTTCGGCCAAAAATTCCATATTCCGATCACTACCCAATAATAGTTGATCTCGATCTCTAGTTTCGGTTGCGGATACCATTTATATGGATTTGTTCAGGGAAATATAAATAACTATTGTGTTATATAATATGCCGGTTGAATATTACATTTATATCACCGCCTTAACCGTCAATTGATGCATAAATATGTTCCGTTGGTTTCAGTAATTGCCATAAACTGGAACACCACTGAAATAACTTGTGAATTTTTGCGTTCCATAGTGGACAATGGTACATTTCCAAATATGGAAGTTATAATTGTTGACAATGGTTCTAACCATGATCCTACAAATGCTTTACGTGCTGTCTTGCCGTGCGTAAAAGTGATTTTGACTGGCGAAAATCTAGGTTTTTCGGGTGGAAACAACGTCGGAATGCGACAGGCAAAGGGCGATTATTTCTTCATAGTGAATAATGATACAGAATTCACCCCTTATTTGATAGAGGGTTTGTTAGAAGTTTTCGAGCACCATGCTGACGTTGGGATGGTCAGCCCAAAATTCCATTATTTTTTCAACAAAGGTATTATTGAATATGCTGGCTATCAAAGTGTGAACGTCTTTACAGGCAGAAATGCCATGATAGGTTGCCGTGAGAAGGATTGTGGTCAGTACAACAAGATTATCCCTACTAACTATGTCCACGGCGGAGCAATGCTTGTTTCAAGAAAAGTTATAGAGCAGGTAGGCATGATGCCTGAGCTATTTTTTTTGTACTATGAGGAATTTGACTGGTCGGAGCAAATCAAACGAAACGGGTTTAAAATTTACTTTCAGCCTAATTCTCTTATTTATCACAAAGAGTCTATGACAACTGGAAAGTCAAGCCCCTTAAAAACTTTCTATCTTACAAGAAATAGAATATTATTCATGAGAAGGAATATGAGTTTACTTAACTATTTAATTTTTCTTTCTTATTTTACCTGCATCACAATACCCAAAAACACTTTGACATTTATCATCAGGGGTCAAAGGTCACACCTACATTCATTTTGGAAAGGAATTATGTGGCATTTCGACCCTAGAATTACATTTAATTAATACTGTATGTGCGGCATCACCGGATTCGTTGATTATAGAAAGGCAACCTCTATTTCGATATTGAAGGATATGACAGATGCAATGGTTCACAGGGGGCCAGATGATGCCGGTTATGAGATCTACGAATCCCGCAACGCTTCCATTGGATTCGGTCAGAGACGGCTTTCGATACTTGACTTGTCGCCTTTGGGTCATCAACCGATGCACTTAGGTGACAACCTTACGGTGAACTTCAACGGAGAGATTTACAACTTCAGGCAAATAAAAAAGGAATTAGAGGACGATGGTTACATATTTTCTTCCGGGACAGATACAGAAGTGATCTTAAACGGTTATGCCCGCTGGGGATTGGACGTGGTACAGAAGTTTATCGGCATGTTTGCTATTGCAATCTATGATAAACAGAAACAGCAGGTTATTCTTATCCGGGACAGGGCAGGAGTAAAACCATTATACTATTACAGCGAAGGTGACCTGCTATTGTTCGGTTCAGAATTGAAAGCGTTGTATAAACATCCAGGTTTTCGTAAGGATATTGATATAAACAGCGTAGCCCTTTTTTTACAGTATAGCTATATTCCTGGTCAGCATTGCATCTTTAAAAATGCTTATAAGTTACTGCCAGGTCATATGCTAACTATTAATTTGACCAACAAGAAGCAAACAATATCGAAATACTGGGATGTTTTTGACTATTATAACAAGCCAAAAATTGATTTATCTGATCAGGAAGCTATTGCTCATACAGATAAGTTATTAAATGAAGCATATGAATACCGAATGGTAGCAGACGTTCCTGTAGGAATTTTTCTTAGCGGTGGATATGATAGTTCCAGCGTTGCGGCACTACTTCAATCTGGGCGAACAGAAAAGTTAAAGACATTTACAATTGGCTTTCATGAAAGTGAATTCAATGAAGCTCCGGAGGCAAAGAAAATAGCGGATTACCTTGGCACAAATCATACAGAATGGTACCTCACGGCAAAGGAAGCCGGGGAAGTTCTATCAATTATTCCAGAAGTATATGATGAACCTTTTGCTGATAACTCGACAGTCCCCACAATCTTAGTGAGTAAATTAGCACGACAGCAAGTAAAGGTTGCACTTAGCGCTGATGGCGGAGATGAGATTTTTGGAGGCTATAATAAATTTAATCAAGCGGAAAAATATACATCGAATATTCCAACCATATTGCAAAACGTGCTAAGTGGGACTATGTCGCTGATTAACCCTCAGTATATCCCTTTTTTTAATAGTCAATATAATTTTGGCACCCGTTATGAAAAGATGAAACTGATCTGGGCCAGCCATGATCCGGTGAAGGCTATGAAGTATATTGGTCAATATATCACTGAGACTGAAGTGGAGTCGTTTCTGGGAAGGCCGTATCAGAGCTACCATACTTTTTTTGAGGATGGCGACAAACTCGCTAAAAATGATGGGGTAACCAATCGGTTACTGGCAATGGATTATAAAACATTTTTGGTAGACAATAACCTGGTTAAAGTGGACCGCGCAACCATGTCTGTCGGACTCGAAGGTCGGGAACCTATGCTTGATCAAAACCTAGTTGAGTTCCTCGCACTGCTTCCTTCTTCATTCAAAATCAGGAACGGCGTGAATAAGTGGTTGCTTAAGGAAGTTGTTCATCGATATATCCCAAAAGAATTGATGGAGAGGCCTAAGAGGCCATTTATTGCTCCTTTAATGATTTGGTTTAAAGACGATCTGAAGGAACAATTGAAGTATTACCTTAATGAGGAGAATCTCTCAAAAAGTGGTGTGTTTAATTACGCTCCTATTATAAAACTGCGTGACGCGTATTTGCATGGAAAAAAAGTAAACTATCAAAAGCTCTGGCAGGTGTTAATTTTTCAATTGTGGTATAATCGCTGGATTGAAAAACTGTAGCTTCCCGCGAGGAATTAATTCATATAATTTGGTGAAAACGCAAAAGATAAAAGTGTTGCAGTGTATCCGGCAAGGTCAGATTGGCGGTGGCGAATCTCATCTGCTGAGTCTTGTCGAAAATATTGATCGCTCAAAATTCGAACCTATTGTTTTGTCATTTACTGATGGCCCTATGATTGGGAGATTGGATAAACTGAAAGTCCCGGCACATGTTATCTTCACTGAGAAGCCCTTCGATATCAGAAAATGGAACCAAATAAAGAAATTTGTCATCGGAACCGGAGTGGATATCATCCATGCTCATGGAACCAGGGCTAATAGTAATATTTTGTGGGCAGCACGCTCTTTAAAAATCCCCGTAATTTACACGGTACACGGATGGTCCTTTCATCAGGACCAGCACCCGCTTGTCCGGCAGCTGAGAATATGGGGTGAAAAATATCTTACGAACCGATCCACCTTGAACATATCAGTGTCTCAATCTAATCAGGAGTCTGGTAAAAAATTTCTTAAAATATTTCAATCTACCGTTATAAATAACGGGATCGACCAAAGAAAATTTGACCCTTCAAGATCTTATAAAAATATACGTGAGGAGCTAAATATCGGACGTGCTAAAGTATTAGTTCTCTTTATTGCGAGGTTTACGGCCCATAAACAACCGTTGAGCCTGTTTGAAGCTTTTCGTAAGGCGGTTACGTCCAATTCCGAAATGCATCTGTTGATGGTCGGGGATGGTGATCAGAAGGGAATGGCCAGTGATGTCATTCAAAGGTCGGGGTTGCATGATAAAGTCACTCTGCTTCCATTCAGACAAGATGTTGCCGATTTGCTGGCAGCCGCAGATATCTTTGTCTTACCATCTTTGTGGGAGGGCCTGCCAATTGGACTACTCGAAGCGATGGCCATGGGAAAGCCTGTGATAGCAACGAATGTAGATGGCACAAAGGAAATAATTAGGAACAATGAAAATGGATTGCTGATAGAAACAAACAACCTCGTAACTAATTTAACGGCCGCATTACTAAAATTAAGTAGCGATCGAAAGTTACGAACAGAGTTTTCACTGAAGGCAATGGAGACTATAAGTCATAAATACAATGCAGCCTTCATGACAAGGCAGATTGAAACTTTATACACCCAAATTTCAAGAACTAGTTAAGATAAAAGTCGACAATGGAATTTATAAGAGTTGCTGATGTCAAACGATTAAATTTTATCATCGAAGTATTAGGTACTCGGCTTCCTTCCGGGGCGGAAGTTTTGGATGTTGGTTGCGGTAATGGAGTCATCTCGAGAAGCCTTGGTGAAAAAGGGCTAAAAGTAAGAGGAATAGATGTGAGTGAAAAAACAATTGCCAAGGCCAGGTCACTGAATACGCTTCCAAACGTGCGGTTTGAGGTTGTTAGCGCTGAGAAACTAGTCGCCGATGGTATGCAGTATCATGCTATAATTTGTAGTGAAGTGCTTGAACATCTGAACGAGCCTGGCACCCTAGTCGGAGTCCTCCATAAAGTGTTGCATCAAGACGGGGTACTCATCGTAACAGTTCCAAATGGAAAAGGTCCAAGAGAACTCTTTGTGACAAAACCTGTTATTGCGTTGAAGAAAAAAAACAACAGAGTTTGGTGGGTGGTTACAAAAATAAAATCTGCATTTGGATATCGAGGGACCACGGCTCAATCAAGTGCGGAGGATCTTACCCATATTCAGTTTTTTACAAAGAGTTCACTGGAACGGCTCGCGGCTGAAAACAATTTCAAAATTGTTTCTTTTGGTAAAACAAATTTCATTGAAGACGTATTCCCATTCTCATTCTTTACCAAAAAAATAAAACTTTTGCAAAAGTGGGACTGCGACCTTGCTGAGAAATTACCCTATCAATTTACGGGGGGATTTGTTACCGTATGGGAAAAAGCTAATAAATGATGTCGTTACTTATAATGATAGGTTGGGTCATTTTCTGGATTATTCAGGGTATTCTTCTTGTTTATTTGCTGCTTCCATCTATATTTTTGCTACTGCATTCCGTAAGCCCCAAAGGCCTTAAACTTCTCAAAAAGAAATACCCGATAGTTTATGAAAGCGACTTTGATTTTGCCGCCATAGTAACGGCTCACCAGGATATACGATTTTTGCCTCCCCTGATTGACTCATTCATGAGACAGGAGTATTCAAAATTCACAGCCTATATAATTGCTGATGACTGTGATATCAGTACGATTCAGTCACCAGATCCTCGGATAATAATAATGAGACCTGCGGAGGCGCTAAACGCCAAAATTCAGTCCATAAAGTATGCGGTGGATCATTTTGTAAGCCAACATGATGCTTTGATAGTTTTCGATTCGGATAACCTCGTGCATCCATCTTATCTGAAAAATCTAAATCAATATTTTCGTCGCGGTTTTCAGGCTGTACAAACCCATATGCTTTCAAAAAATTCTGATACAGTATACGCCAAACTCGATTCTATAGGTCATATCTATAATACCTTTGTAGAAAGGCAATCAAGAATGGAATTGGGACTGTCATCTAGTATACTGGGACTGGGTATTGCTGTGAATACCAGTCTTTACCGTCAGGTAATGTATAAGGATGGGTTGGGTGGGTTTGATAAAAAACTGCAAGCGGATCTGATAAGGAGCATACCTCAGCTTGCATTTGCTGAGGACGCAATTGTGTATGATGAAAAAGTTAAAGATGGTAACACTTTAGAGACGCAGCGAACACGGTGGCTTTATACTTATTTCAAATATTTTTCTATCAATTGGAAATTGTTGGTTGATGGAGTAAAGCAAAAAAAGTTTAACCAGCTGTTTTTTGCATTTTCTACGCTTAGGCCGCCCTTGTTTATAACTATCAGTCTTGCAGTGATTTGCACGCTCATTTGGCTGTTAATTAATCCCTATTTTGCACTTGCATGGCTGGGAGTACTATTAACATACATTCTCAGTTTTCTCGTAATAATACTTACACAGTCCAGGCAAAAAGGGATGTATAAGGCTTTCCTCTACATACCGCTGGTTATTATGAGACAAGTTTCAGCATTGATAAAGATTAAAAGAGCAAGGACTAACTTTTTGAAAACCGAACATGTGGAAGTCATTTACATCGAAGATCTATTGAAGAAATGAATTTTAAAAAACAAATCTTTTATGGATTAAGTTCAGCTTTACCCACTTCTATACTTAGAAGGATGGTGTCATCCTCACCGCTTTATCCTTATCATCATGTTGTATCGGATGAAGTCTTGCCACATATTAAACATCTCTATTCATATAAAAATATTAAAAAGTTCCGCAGCGATTTGGATTATTTGCTAAAGTCTTATACACCGATAACCGCGGGTGCTTTATTAGCAAATATTAAGGGCGAAAAAGCTTTGCCTAAGAACTCTTTCCTGCTAAGTTTTGACGATGGATTTAGAGAAGTTGCTGAGATTATTGCTCCTATTTTGTTGGAGAAAGGAGTTCCCGCCGTTATTTTCCTTAATCCAGCATTTATTGATAATAAGGAAATGTATTATCGTTGTGGAATCAGTCTGTTGATTGAGGCACTGATAAAACAAAAGTCAAATCCCTCCGTGGTGTGGCAATGTTCAAATATTTTACAGGTTCCGGACCCAACCACCAGTGCAATTGTCGCGGCCATGAAGAAAATTACTAACCTTAACCAAAGTCTATTGATCGATTTGTGCGAAGTACTTGATGTTGATTTTAACGAGTACCTGGTAAACCATCAACCCTTTATGTCGAAACAGCAGGTGGAATTTCTCTCGCTCAACGGATTTGAGCTTGGTGGACATAGCTGGGATCATCCCTATTACCAATTACTTTCGATGCAAGAAGCAATTTCTCAAACTGTGAGGTCTTGTAGTTATATAAACGAAAACTTTCCTGAGAAACTATCGCTGTTTTCTTTTCCTCATACTGACCAGGGGATCAGTCAATCATTTTTCACAGAACTTTCCAAGCAGATCCAGATCGATCTTTTCTTTGGTACACAAAATCAGGATGATGAATTGACAAATAAAGTCTTGCATCGATTTAATGCAGAAAGGCCCCAGGTTACACTTAGCAAACAACTAAACGGACTTCTTTTCTGGATGCTCATTCGAAAGTTGGTTAAAGCAAATAAGGTTATAAGAATCTGACATTTCTTAAAGACAAGTGGACGCTGATTACATAGGCACCATTAAAAAGATCGCCTGACATAAATCGCTAAGCCTTTAACCGTCAACGTTATGAGTAAGTTGAAGTTTAATCGCACCAAAATGGTTACTAAAAAAAGCACAGTAACATAATATGAATTTCGGAAATAATACTTATTTTGCTTCGCGATCGACTACCCCCCTCTAAACTAATCTCCTAGGACATAACCTAACAATTAAATCCTTCTGAATTTCCGTTAAAGGTTATGCTTAACCAGGCGTTTGTCGTAGCGTTTGTATAAGCTTGTGAGTTCCAGCTATCCTTCTCAGCAATTTACCGAAGTATCTTTCTATCGAGTTTTAACCCAACTCTATGTTTGTCAATATTTAAGCCCCCTAAACATGAACTCCTACACTAGACACCTTACCCTGTTATTATGCATCCTAATTGGATTTTGTGTGCCACAAATGATGGCCCAGAGCGTGATTGATCCAGCAGATCCTATCGTAATTCATGATCCTGCTAATCCTAGGCCTGTTCCGGCTAGCGGTTCAGTCCAGAAATGGGTCAAAACTAACCGACTGAACTGGAATACATCCTCTTATAAAGCCTACATATATAATGGTAGCGCATTCAGAGTGAAGTTTCCGAAGACCTACTCAACGGTGGCAGATGGGAAAAAATACCCAATCATCATTATGTTTCACGGGCGTGGAGAATATGGAACCGTGTATGATAACGAGTATCAGTTATACCACGGTGGTGAACTGCATAGAAATGCTGTTGATAACGGTACATTTGATGGATATGTACTTTTCATGCAAAATCCGGGAGGATTTTGGGGCGGAGACCTTTATAATAGGATCGCTGCGGTCATTGACTACATGGTTGCGAACAACAAGGTGGATAAATACAAAATCAATATTCACGGTTTGTCATCCGGGGGTGAAGGTGTATGGGACTTCGTAAAGCAGTATCCTACATATGTTGCAAGTGCACTGCCGATGTCATGGACTTCAATTGGCTATAAGGACGATAATGACCTGAAACAAAAGGTAAAATGGATTCCATTTTGGAATTTCCAAGGCGGCTTGGATGGCGCACCTGATCCTGGAACATCGGAGCAGGTAAGGGACGCGATGTTAAACTTAGGTGCAAACTATAAGTATACACTATATCCAAATGTTGCACATGGCACTTGGAACGATGCCTATCGTGAAGGAGATTTTTTCCCATACATCCTCAGAGCTTATAAATCAAATCCATGGACTTTATTCGGAAAGACGGAATTTTGTGCGAATGAAATTTCGACGATCAATGTAACACTTGGCGTATCTGCCGGGTTTAGTAAATATGAATGGCGTAAGGATGCACAGTTAATTCCTGGAGCAACTACAAACCAGATTAATGTTACTACAGTAGGTACTTATTCATGTCGTGTACTGAGGGGCACTGACATTCCCGCTAATTGGTCCGAGTGGTCTCCTATTCCTACCGTCATCAGGTTAAAGCCTCCCACTGTTGCTCCCCCGATCACTGTTTCCGGATTGAAGAGTAAGGTGATTCCCTCATTGGATGGGAGCACTGGTGTTACTCTTGAAGTCCCTGCCGGTTATACATCATACTTATGGCAGAAAGAAGGAAGCACCACTACATTAAGTACTTCACGCACACTGAATGTTACATCGCCCGGCGGTTATAAAATTAGGGTCACTGAACAATTCGGTTGTTCAACTGACTTTTCTGCGCCTTTCCAGGTAATAGATGCAAACGGTCCCAATAAACCGGACGCGCCTATTGGCTTGCTAGTTACTACAATGTCGAAAACTTCTCTGCGACTTGACTGGAGCGACAATCCCGCTCCTCAATATGATGAAACTAATTTTGAGATCTACCAATCTCTGCAACCAGGCGGGCCTTACACTCTTATTGCGTTAAAAGATGCCAATGTACTGACTCATACTGTAAGCGGCCTCAATTCAAAAACCAAGTATTATTACAAGATAAGGGCTGTGAATAATAGCGCAGCTTCTGCTGCTTCGAACGAGGCATCCGGTACAACTGACGAAGATAGCCAGGCGCCCGGAGCGCCGATCGGGCTCAATATTTCCGGTTCAACAAGAAACTCAATTTCCCTCAGTTGGTCTTCTGCAACTGATGACGTAGGAGTGGTTGCGTATGATGTCTACGTTAATGGCATAAATTCTTTTTCGACTGATGAGCTGCAGAAAACTGTTTATAATTTAACTTCAGGCCAGACTTATACATTTCTTGTTAAAGCGAGAGACCTAGCGGGCAATGTTTCGCCGGCGAGCAACCAGGTTTCAGGTCAGGCGATACTTGCCGGCATAAGTTATAAGTACTATACTTTCACTGGAACATGGAATAATCTCCCAAATTTCGCATTGCTTACTCCGGTTGCTTCGGGTGTCATGCCTTCGATTTCATTAACACCCAGGACACAAAATGACAATTTTGCATTTTTTTGGGAGGGGTTCATTAAAATACCCACTACAGGAACATACTACTTTAGGACTAACTCGGATGACGGAAGCAGACTCTGGCTTGGCGCTTTGAATGCGACGACCTCCCCATATTCCTTCACGGGAACGCCTCTCGTTAACAACGATGGTTTGCATGGTGGCGTGGATGTAACATCGGCTGCTATTAATCTTACTGCTGGTGTTTATCCTATTGCAATAGCTTTTTATGAGCAAGGTGGAGGTGAGCAAATGACTGTGTCATGGCGAACGCCCACTTCAGGTTCAAGTTATGCTTCTATCCCTGCGTCTGCGTTTGGTGATGCTCCGGCAAATACAGGAACTCCACCGGCCAGCCCATCTACACTTGTCGCGGTCGCGGCGTCCTACACCCAGATCAACCTGACATGGGTGGATAATAGTGACAATGAAACTGCATTTGAGATTTGGAGATCTACCAATGCATCAACCGGTTTTGTGACCGTTGGGCAGGCGAAGGCCAATGCAACCGCCTATATGGATTCTACAGTAAGTCCAAGCACAAGATATTATTATAGGATCAGGGCGTTGGGTCAACATGGTGAGTCTTCATTAATTGCAAACCTGGGGACAGGCAATGAAGCTAGCTGGAAACTGGATAACAATTACACAGATGGAAGTGGAAATAACCGAAATCTTAGTCAAACCAGCACGCCCACATTTGATCCTATTGATAAGAAGCAGGGTAGCCATGCAGTTAACCTAAATGGCACTTCTCAATACCTCACAATTCCTACTTCGGGATCTTTCCTACAGAATTCATATACCCAAAAAACGGTGATTCTATGGGCGAAATCAGCCAATAATACAGGCAACCGTTTTCTTCTGGATATTGGTGCAAGTGACGATGGCCTTGGACTTAGATTGGATGCAAATAGGCTCTATGCGGGCGTGGCAGGTAATAATACCCGGAGAAATTTCAGCGTGCCGTATACCAGCACATCCTGGAACCATATTGCTCTGGTTTATAATGTCAATTCACTTAAATTATATGTGAATGGAATCGAAGTTTCTGCTAACGACGACTTAGGATTTAATACACTTACTACTACAAATGGTTCTCATCGACTTGGCTACGGAGATGGAGGTAACGGTAACGTATTCCAGACAACAACGCCTGCTCGATTTAGTGGCAAACTAGATGATGTTGAGATCTATAACAGAGCACTTTCAATCACAGAGATTACAACGTTGATGAACGGAGGCTCTTTACCTCAATCTACAGCTACTACTCCGGCTCTTCCTGCAGCGCCTGTAAGCCCATCTTCGCTTTTGGCAAATGGCATATCAACCTCCAAGATCGAGATTAGCTGGTCTGACGTTCCTACCGAAACATCTTACGAATTATTCAGGTCAACGAATACAAATAGCAATTATGTGCTGTTTGCTACATTAGGTGCTAACAGTTCTAGCTATATTGATTCGGGCTTGTTTGCAAATTCTATTTATTACTATAAAGTAAGAGCGAGGAATTTAGGTGGATATTCAGACTATTCTTCAGAAGACAGCGCTAAGACAAGTAATAATCTGCCTAAACTCGTTGGGATCACTGACCAGGCGATGAGGTATGGTACACAGTTGGTGTTAAATGTTTCGGCGACGGATGCGGATCCGGAAACATTAAACATTTCCGTGTCTAACTTGCCGACCTTTGCCACATATATGCCGGGCACTAACGGCAATGGGACGATAACTTTCAATCCACTCTTAGCTAATCAGGGTACTTATAATTCAATTAAAGTTCAGGTGGCTGATCAGAACGGTGGTGTAGACTCAGTAATCTTCCAACTACTGGTAAATGGTAACTTCCTGCCAGTTGTAGCGGATGTGAGCAATATCACAATTGCCGAGCGTGAAACCGCACAGATCTCTCTTGCTGCGAACGATGAAAATGGTGAAACACTGACCTGGTCGTTTACTGGTCTGCCCGCTTTTGCAACACCTGTGATTAATGGCAATAATGTAACTATTAACCTGGCCCCAGGCTATCCTGACAACGGTCCATATCAGGTAACCGCTAAGGTTGAAGATCAGAGTTCTGCGGTGGATACAACTTCTTTTGTTATCAACGTAACAGATGTTAATCCTAACAAGAAAATATTTGTCAATTTTACGGATGGTACTTCAGTTTCACCTGCGCCATGGAATAATACCAACAAGGCCACCCCATCCTTAAACGATAACTTTGCTAACTTAAAGGACGACGCAGGTATTACCACGTCAATTGGACTGCAAATCACTAGTCCATGGCAAAATATCGGAAACGCAACTAATTTGCTCGGAGCCTCAACTGGTAACAATTCAGGTGTCTATCCTGACAACGTAATGAGATCTGCTTATTTCACAGACGCAAATACGCAAACAGTCAGAATTTATGGCCTGGGCACTACGGATAAATACTCTTTTACTTTCTTCGGTAGCAGAGGGGGAGTAACAGATGACAGAACCACGCGATATACAATTGGCGGTACAACTGTAACCTTGAATGCCGCTAGCAATACCCAAAATACAGTTTCTGTAAATAATCTTACTCCCCAACCTGATGGATCACTTGTGCTCACTTTGCAGAAAGGAACTGCCTCTGCATACGGATACCTGAACGCAATGATCATCAATTCAATCTATGACGATGGCACCGTACCGGCGAAACCCAGAAATGTGGCGGCGGTCTCAAACACAGGCAAGGTTAACATCACATGGATAGATGCAGCCTACAACGAGACTGCTTATGAAGTCTATAAATCCACTGATAGGAATGGCGGTTATGCCTTGCTAAATCCAGGTGGAAATAATGCAAATCTTCAAGCTCTGCAGGATGCAGGTGTGGTAGGTAATGTTACCTATTATTATACAATAAGGGCGTTGAACTCATACGGTGCTTCTTTATACAGTGACACTGTTACCATAACCACTCCGAATGGTGCTCCGGTGTTGAACGCCATCTCGGATGTGAAGATAAAAACACAGGATGTAGTAGACATACCAGTATCAGCTGTTGATGCGCCCGGCGAAACCATCACGTTGACAGCTACCGGGCTGCCATCTTTTGCTACGTTCAATGATAATGGAAACGGAACAGGCGTATTGCATGTTGCCCCAGGTAGCACCTCTGGCACCTTTGCTGGAGTCAGGATTATCGCTACAGACAATTCTGGTACAAGTTCCACTCGAGAGTTCAGTATAATCGTGACGGATAAGGATCTGACCTCAATACTGGTTAACTTCAATCAGATTCTGCCGGTCCCTTCGCCGTGGAACAGCTTCAATAGACTGCCAACAGCTAATGCAAGTATCACGGGACTAGTGGATGAGAGCGGAACACCGACAACAGCGGCTATCACCCTTGTTGATGCATGGGAAAATGCCAATGATCTTGGTGCAACTACAGGTACCAACAGTGGAATATATCCGGACAATGTACTAAAAACCGCTTATTTTGAAAGTTCAACCGCCACCAAGCGAATCAGGATTACAGGTCTTTCAACGATCGGGAAAAAGTATAATCTCATCTTCTTCGCAAGCCGAGGGGGCGTAACTGACAACAGAAATACAACTTTCTCAGTTGGAACTCAATCGGTGACAATAAATGCGGCAGGTAATATTAGTAATACAGTGCAGTTGACAGGGCTGACTCCGGACGCAAGTGGTACTATTGAGTTTAATGTCAGGAAGGCAACAGGTTCAGTATATGCATACCTCAATGCACTGGTGATACAATCATATGTGGACAACGGGATCCCTTTCGATCCATCTAGCCTGGCTGCAACGCCGAAGACAACCACTGCAATTGAGTTGACATGGACAGACAAGTCTACGAACGAAACTGGATTTGAATTATACCGGTCCACATCCGCCAATGGTGTTTACTCCCTTGTTACCACCACCGGTGCAAACGTGACCTCATATCTTGACCAGGGATTAGTTCAAAACACAGTGTATTACTACAAAGTAAGAGCCGTTAAAACGCCTGATATTTACTCTGGTTATAGTAACACTGCCAATGCGGCCACACTTTCTTATTCAGTGTTCATTAACTTCAACCAGGAAAATGCCGCCGGTGCTCCATGGAATAATACAAACAAAGCACCTATAGAAGGCGACATATATGCAAACCTGAAAAACGACATCAACAATCCTACTGGTATAAATATGACGGTTGTAGGTTCCGCTTTCTACGGAGTTAATCCGTTTGGAATGAATACCGGAAATAATTCAGGCATATATCCTGATAATGTAATCAGAAGTACCTGGTGGCTCGATGCTGGGCTTACTGCCAGACTTCGAATCGATGGATTAAGCCAGGCGCAAGCTTATAACTTCATTTTCTTCGCTAGTCGCGACGGGGGAGGGTTCTCAGCAGACAGGACCACTAATTACTCAATTGGATCACAGAGTGTCCTCCTAAATGCTGTGAACAATATCAACCAAACCGTACAGATTAATAATGTCGTGGCTGACGCCAACGGATCGGTTATCGTTGAGATCAAAGCAGGAGGTGCGTCGCCTTACGCTTACATAGGGGCTATGGTGATTCAGGCTTATTCTATTGCAACTGAACCGACCGTATTGAAGTCTGCTGCACCTGTACGCAATGGGACTTTGGTCTCGACAAGTATACCACCTTCAAACGAAGTAAGTTCCTTGAACCCAGTAACGGGAAATAACACCGTACGTGCATTTCCAAATCCTTTTGCAGATGATGTTATGATTAATGTATCGCTTGAGAAACCAGTTGATAAATTGTCAATGATTTTACTAGACCTTTCTGGTAAGCCGATCGTCTCAAGGGAACTTCGAAATCTTCCAAGGGGTAATAGCCAGCATAAACTAAACACCGCCGGCGTGAATCTTGGAAAATTACCACCGGGAGTGTACCTGGTTAGGATAATTGGAATGCCGGGTGGAAAAGCGGAAACCATCAAGCTTATCAAAAGATAGCATATACGAGGTTCAAATTAAAACGAGAGGCTGCCTGTGGAAAAGGCGGCCTCTCCCATTCTATGTGACTAAAGGCTTAAATTGAAACGGACTTTGTGAGAAATGGAATTAGAGCTTCAAGGACTTGAATCCGACAAAACCAAATATTACTTTTGAGATTAATCAATTAGAATTGAAGATGACAGCCAGTAACAAAAGAATTAACGGTTTCGACGCATTACGCACGATAGCAATGTGGCTCGGCATAATTCTCCACTCAATAATTGTTTACAAGACTGTTCCTGAGGCTAATTGGCCAAATGATAGTTCTTTCAAACTTGGATTTCTTGACTGGCTATATGAGTATATCCATTTCTTCAGGATGCCGTTATTTTTTTTGGTGGCTGGTTTTTTTGCCCGCCTTGTAATTTTAAAATACGGTGGAAAATATTTCATTATGCAGCGCTTTAAGAGAATTGTTGTTCCCTTTATCGCCGGAGTCGTGTTACTTGTTCCGATCAGCTTGTTGCCATTCCACTACTATCGTTTCTTCTATGTGGAAAACTTAAACAAAAGTGAAGCTCTCAGTAACAGTGTAGATTTGATGAGGAAATGGAATGGTCTTGTGCACCTTTGGTTTCTCTATTACCTCATAATCTTTTATTTGTTATCGCTATTACTTCATGTTCTAGCAGATCAAAATAAAAGATCCGTTACAGGAAGATGGGAACGTCGTATGGAAAATCTTACACCCCAAAAACTAGGACTCGTAACTATCCTGCTTTTCGTTGTTTTATATGCTTTTAACGCTTCGACACCTCCTGTAAATACGAGTATACGTCCAAATCTATTTTATCTCATTTATTACGGAATCTTTTACGCCTGTGGATGGCTAATGCAGATAAATATGAAAAGTGTAGTCTCATTGATTAGATACAGATGGTTTCTCTTTTTATTCGGGACTGTTTTATCTGGGCTGTATTTCATTTATGAACCGAAATTCAGAACCGATTTAAAATATTCGATTGCTGCTATAGTAACGGTTTCACTTTTAGTTGGTATAACCGGACTTTTCATGAAATACTTTACGCGTGAAAGCTACATTTGGCGGTACTTGTCAGATGCTGCGTACTGGGTTTATCTCATTCATATTATTATAGTGGTTACTTGCCAGGTAATATTAATCGGGTCCTCAGTGCCTGGTGTGCTGAGGTTACCAATCGTTATCCTTACTACATTCGCTCTCAGCCTCACGAGCTATCACTACTTTGTTCGATACACAAAGATTGGTGAGTTCCTGCACGGAAAGAGGATACCTCGGGACAGACCAAGGAAAAGGTCCCTTGCCACAACTTAATTGATCAAGGACTGTGGATTATTATTGAATTCTGTTTACTGCCAGGTCGTAATTGCTGTACTTGTGAATTTCAAATTGTGCCTCCCACATTTTTTCTTAGTTTCTCAGGCGATGTTTGGTTTTCTACTAACCAAAGCCACATAGGAATAATCACTAGAATGATTGGGACCATAAAGAGGCGTGTCTGGTAGATTACCACTGAATAGATATGAACAGAAAACCAGATAGGTACAAGGCCCAGGAACCACACTCTCAGCCTCAGGGGAAATGCTTTGAACCTATATAGTATTATAAGGGGTATAACGCTGAAAACCCCCAGCATTTCAAAATACGACTTAACAGACACTGGGCTAAACAGGTTCAGCTTTATCATAGGCGCGCCAGATTCAACTTTCCATACTTGTTGTGGTTGATATCCGAAATAAGCACGAACTCCTGCAAATATTCCAAAAAATACGACATACAAACATATGGTTAACATCCAAACGTGCAACCTGGGCCATTGAATCTTTGCTACGTTCATTCTTTTAAAATTAAATTGCGTGAAGTCAACATGGGAAATGAAATATAGGAACGGTATCAACATGGACGTTTCTCTATTGAGTGCAGCCAGGATAACAATAGGTACAAGCCAATATGGATTTAGCTTATAAACGATTAAGCATGCTGCAGTCAGATAAAAAATATTATCCAAATAAGTGTTGAAGGTGAGGTCACTTGCGATAACTGCGTTTCCCATCGCGAGTGATAGAAAAATTTGACCAAAAACTATAAGCAACTTGTTTTCGACAAAATGCGTCCATAGTTTCCAGGCGAGTATAAATATTATCAAGTTTAATATAAAACGAAAAGCAATGAATACGATCATGTATTTCAGCGCCCCTTTAGTGTTTAGCAGTTTGATAAATTCACTGGTCTCCGCGGTTGGTTCCGAAGTCTGAGTAAACTGGAAGTGTGTCTTTTGCTCAATTGGGTAAATCCTGTCTATCGTGTGATTATACAGCCACATTATACCCTCTATGAGCATAGGGGAGAGGACACGGTATTGCCAGGGATTGAAATATTCTGACCGGCCTTCAATAAGTGCTATATGTCGCTCATAGGTGGTAACGGCTCTACCATTATAGAAATTTTTATAAACCGGGTAAATTGACAACAATGATAAGCAAACAGTAAAAAGAAAGACTTTTAATTTATTGCTTCTTTGCTCTGATGGTGTAATGAGGGTAAACATACATTCGTTTTTTTTGACAGTCCAGAATTTCTAAATGTTGTCGACGCAATAGTTCAATAGTAGAGCTTACTGCTAATTCATTCCCAATTTCTCCCGCGAAGATGAGGTCGTGGGTTTTATTGAAATAGACTAACATACTGCTTTGATCGATATCTTTAATAACAAGGCTAGCCCCTCTTTTCATTTTCGAAATCAAATCTGAAAGGAATTGTTCCTGATTTTTTTTTGGGACGTGATGCAGCACATCATTTAGGAAAAGAATATCTAATTCGCTGATTTTGTCGGGAAAATGAACTCCGTCGAACTTTTCGAAATCAAATTTCAGACTGGCATACTCACTGAAAAGCTTTTTTGCATTTGTTACAAGGCGATCATTTATTTCAATTCCAAAAACATAAGATGGTTTTGCGAATTCAGCTAACAATAATGCAAACTGGCCTGAACCGCAGCCAATATCACCGACCTTTTGTCCTTCTGCTACCATCGCTATTAATTCTACAAATGGACAAACCATTGGACGATAGTAAACTTTTAACCTGTCAATCAAACCGGCCTTAAAACTTATCCCTTTAAGGAAACGAAGAAGTTCTTGATTCGATAATTGTTTATTCATAGCCTTACAAATTGTATACGTATCCATCTGATGTGAGCGTAATCAGTCACGCATGAGCTCATGCCATGACCACAATAACCCGATATTATGACGCAAGTACATCAGGTACAGCTTTCTGAGTTTTTAATTTTGTTTTTTGATTTTTGTGAAGGGAAAATAAAAACCATAGCATTCCATTCCTTATGAACAGATTGTATAACATAACAGGAACCAATACGCCAACTGTAATTCCAGATATTAGTAGGGTAACGGGCTGGGTTACGCCCGCAAATTTCATCAGCAATATCCTGCAAACGGACGCCACAAATACATGCATCACGTATATCTGCAATGAATGCATGCCTAACATTCTCAGGAAGGTGAGCGATTTCCATTCCTGTATTTGGACTGCAAACAAAAACATCGCAAAACAACCGATTAGAGAAATTCCAAGAAATTGAATTTTTCCGCCAAAATCATTTACAAAAAAATACTCATCGAATTGTAGGTAATAGACTTGAGTGGCAACAAATACAGGTAGAAATATTAAAGCGAGAAAAGGTTTTTTAAAAACTTTCTGTGAGGACTCCCTGAAAAATAATACCGAAATAACATCCCCCAGTGCAAAAAAGATATAAAAGCCCATCCAGTCAGATATCATGCTTATTTTTTGAAGGTAAGGGGAAATGAAAAAGAACACAAGCCCGATAGTGACATGAATGTATGTTTTTATACGAAGCCGTGTTTTCAATAACAAATAGATGACACTTGTATTGAACAATGCGGGAAGATACCAGAACTGGTCTAATTCACGAGGTTGGTAAAAAATATATGTATAATCAATAATTGTTCTTTGAGAATTGGTCGAACTGGCAAACAGAATCTGGATGCTTATTTGCAAAAATGACCAGATGAGATAGGGATAAAGGATATTCTCAAATTTCATAAAAATCAGTTCGCCGGTCCTTCGTTTGGCGATACTTGAATTGATGAAAAGTCCTGAGAGAATGAAGAAAAGTGGCATGCGAAAGCTGTAGAATATCAGATTTGCTGTCTGCAGTATCCCTGGGATAATTATTCCACTTCGTTCAATGCCGATAAGTACGTGACGATAGACGACAAGCAGAATCGCAATACCCTTGAGATAGTCTACCCAATGATAGCGGCTCTTATTTAGCTGCTTGAGGTTGAAGGATTTCCCAATCCAGGTGGTAAGGGTCAGTGGGGAAGAATACATGCTTCGATCAAATAAAAAATATTAGCAAAGGATCACGTAGTATTAGTTTTGCATGACAGACTCAAGCGATACTCCAATGACTTTTTCGAGCTCAAGCTTCACGATATCCTGTTGGAGCTGCAAGGATAGTTTTTTTGCTAATTCATTACTGTAAGTTTTTTGAGCATTATTATGCATTTCAATAGTGATGTTGCCATTCTTGTATTTTTCTTTTGCTTGCAGGAAAGCTGTCTCCTCATCATCTACAATCTGACTCTGCAGAACGATTAGTTGGGTAAAATTTTTATATTGCTTGTACTTACCAAGTACATCTGCACGAATATTCCGTGCCAATTGCTCCTGATTGTCTTTGCTAATGCCAATTTGTTCCCGTGCAGATTTTACTTCCGTTCGAGAGAAAAGTGTTCCAAAAGGAATAGTTAAGCCAAAGAAATATTTTGGGTAAACATAAGTAGCTGAAGAATTATTTTTTGCGAAACTAAGATCGTTATAGTTTATCGAAAACGTTAGGAGGTTTGCCCATGCATTTTTCGCTCTTTTTAGTTGTAATTCGTTGATTTTATTTTGGTGATTAGATCCACTATATACGGGTCCGTCTATGGCAAGTTGCACTAATTTTTCCTCAACTACCGAGTCCGATCTCATGAATTGATTCAAGGACGGCGAATTCACTTGCGCTGACACGCTTGTAAGAGAGATCATACAAAACAGAATAACGTACGTTCTCCGAATAAAGTAAAATAACTTTTCAGGTACAATTTTAGTCATACTAATGTTATTTGATGATGTGTTTTTTCTATATCTCATTCACTTGAGGGTTTGGTTGTTCAAAAGTTTTTATTTTGAGGACAAGGGCTACAAACGGATAGTATACAACCAGGTCTGTTATCTGACCCAGAGCAACCTGGGAAAATTCACCGATATAAAAGCAGAAAATACCACTTGTGCAAGCAGCATAGATAATTTTAAACTTTTCGTCTTTACACAAAAAATAGCCATGTATGCCACTCTTTAAAATTGTGAAATTGAGGACGCAGAAGATTATCAAACCAATCCATCCAAGTTCTAATGCCTTTGTGAGGTAGCCACTGTCTGGAGGAAACCCTGCAAGATAGTGACCGGGATGATAAGTTACCCCATTGCCGCCTGTGGTTCCCAGACCACCGCCTATAGGATGGGAGTATATATAGGGCTGAATGCGTTTTCGATTTTTTTCCCTAACGTTATAAGAATCGTCCTGTGTACCGATAAATGTAGATCTGAACCGCGTCACAGTTGGGTTGTAAAACGGACCATACATAACACCAAGGAAGATTATCGTGGAAATAACAGCAAGTATTTGCGTCATTTTTTGATCCAACGTAATTAGAATAAATAACACCAATCCACCCACCATCATCGCATTTGCTGTCCGAGTGCCCGAATAACTCATCGAGAGCAACATGAGCGCCGAGCTGCAGAGAATTATAAAACGTCTTTTGTTATTTTTTAACCCTGAAGCGATTACGATAAAAAAAACGCTTCCCACTGCCATTATAATGCCGAAGGCTGTTGGGTCGGACATGGTCGAAAATTTCCTGAAATCTCCGTCAATATACAACAATCCAAAACGGTGCGCATCGGCGGTCACCCAGTCTAATTCAAATTCAAACAAGCCATGCCATTGTTGAACACATCCATACAGTGCTGAGATGGTACATAGTATGAAAAGCAATGTAATGAATTTACGGACTTGAACTATGTTGTCAAATACATTATATGCAATGAAAAGCATTAGCAAGGTTCCAAGTATTTTTCTGAAGGCCTGGAACCATCCGTTGAATGAGTGTGCGTTTGGATTAAAGAGTTCAATTGCAGTATAACAATAAACAATTATTAATACTATTACAATTGGTGTTTGTGAAAAGGAATTTAATCTTTGCCTGAGCGATATTCGCTTTACGAAGAAACTGAAAAGGGTAGCAAGAATAAGAATATCCGAAATCACTCCCACAGGTAACAGGTCATTGAAAAATAGTCTGGATATATGAAACGCGAAAAATGCATAAATCAGGTTTATATACAGGCCTGCTGTCGTATTGAGCATGCAAATCAAAATAATAGCCAGCCCACATACAGAACCGACTATTCCAAGGCCAATCAGTGTTTTTTGCGCAATAAGGTATCCTATCGCTACTGAGAGTAACGCGAGTATCGTATAGCCGAGCCAGTGATTCAGCTTTTGCTGAACAAAAATCTTGTGAAAGACATTGTCTTGTTTAACTGAAGAGTTCCTTGTATTGGGTGTAAGATTTTTGTTGAACACTTTGAAAGGTTAAAAGAAAACGATTTTTATAAAAATCGCCATCATAATCGCAGCTACAACGCAGATAACGAATTTTTCATGAAATGATTTAAAACGAGATTCTTCCATATAGTATTAAACGAAGATGAGATGAGAAGTTACCCTAGGAAGCATTAACGTTCTCCAGATCCACCTTATTCAAAATAGATCCCACAAACTTGCCATTAAGTTCTTTAAAAAACTTAATAGACTCTTTATCTATCTGTTTAATCGCGTGCGTAGCAGAAAACACTGCAATTACCCCATCCACATATTGTGTCAATTCCTTTGCATCAGAAAAGTCGTTTAATGGAGGGCCTTCCAGGAATATATAATCATATTCTTTTGTCATCTCTTTAAGATGATGCAATATGTTTTCCCGTGGTAGAATCTCTGAAGGAGTGTAGTCTCCTCCCTCTGAACCAATCGCAAAAATAGAGCCGTCCCCAACGCTGGTAGGTAACTTTATAACGTCAGCGAGAAATTGTGTAGTTCCCAAACTATCTGCTGAACCAATTTTTTCGAGGATTGGTTGCGCCTTCAATTGTATTGTGAGGTCATTATTCGAAAAGTTGGTATCGATAATCAAGATCTTCTTTTTGCTGAGGCTTAAGCTGTAAGACAACGCTTGTATTAATGTAGTTTTTCCTTCGCCCTTCTGGGTGCTTGCGAAAAGAAAAACCTTTTTGTTCGTCTTTTCAATTTCATAGCGAAGTTTGCGAAGTGATTCCCGAAATACATTTAATCTTGTTTTATCGTAGTGATCTCCGCCATTTTCTTTGCGTACTATAATA
Organism: Flavitalea antarctica; assembly: GCF_054461535.1. Lineage (NCBI taxonomy): Bacteria > Pseudomonadati > Bacteroidota > Chitinophagia > Chitinophagales > Chitinophagaceae > Flavitalea > Flavitalea antarctica. The sequence continues at coordinate 6,204 of NZ_JBTLQG010000005.1, read as the reverse complement.
TCAGCAAGATTTCTATTTTTCAGCGCCATAAAATTTACCATGCTAATCAACTTGAGGTTGACCACTTTCGCAAAAATGGCGGGTGTTTTTACGGAATTATCAAGATACGCGACAAGCACAAAAATCAGCATAGTGACGATAATGGCTGATACGCCTGCAAGCCCAATCAGCAACTTTCGTTTGGAAGGCTCCGGTTCTATAGCAGGTTGGCCATATAAAATCTGCCTGAAGTTATTAATCGATGAGGTGTTGACATCAATAGCATTGTTGTATTTTTCTTTCGCTGCCAGGTATTCTTTGTTGGCAAGATCTGCCTCCTTCAATAACACATCAGTAGTAACACCTTGGGAAGCCTCAGTTCTTACATTGCCCTTCAAATCATTTATTTGCCTTTGAAGTCGGAGTATATTTGAATTCGTTGCAGCGATATCAATTTCCAGATCTCCCTTTTTCGCTGTCAGCTCTGCTTGGTTGTTCGTTCCACTTTCCAGATATTTTTGTGGTGTCGCAGGGTCCAGGACTTTACTTTGATATTGTGCTTTGAGGTCATTGTATTTGGTCAGAAGAACCTGGTCTTTCGATCCAGTATTCAAAAATTCCTTATACGCTTCATTCATCGCATTCCGCAAGATAAGCACTTCGTTGTTATCCAAAGTAGTCACTGGATTCTTTGACGCAGCAGCGGAAGAGATAGGCCCAAGCCGCTGATTAACTTTTTTGAGATCAGAATAAAGTAAAGTTTGTCTCGCTTTCTCTGAAGTTAATGCTTGCTCAAGATTCGATATCAGACCAGTAGTCGTGGTGCTGCCCAATCCATTATCGATGCTGGTACCGTTTGTCGCGAGTAATTCATTTTTGATATCTAATTCTTGTTTCCTGCGCTCCATCAAGCTCCTTAGCGTGTCTATCGATTGCTGATTATTGATGCTTCTAACACCCCGATAATATAACAGGAAATGCTGAAACAAGTTGTTTACAACGAAGGCCGACAATTCCGCATTGTCAGACGTATAATCAATTTGTAAGTAATCGGTGCGTTGCATTCGGTATACTGCCAACTCGTTTCCCAGGGTCTTATAATAATATCCATAAAGTTTCAGGTACTCAATTAACTCCTTTTCTGCAGGTTTCGAACTGGTAAGCATGGATTTGGTATTGAGTTTATCAGTCAAAACTCTTATTGCATTTTCCTTGCTAACTGATCTGTAAATTGGGTCTTGTTTCTGATTTTCTTTCAGGACTCTGAAAGGTTGGGGGTCTTGCAAATCATGCAGCATAACTGCGTAGGATAACAAGCTTAATACTGACGGTGAAGTAGCAGTAACAATAACATTATTAAATTTGGTATCAGCCTCGTACAGATTACTTGTTTCATTGCCAACCTGGATTCCGTCACTGATTGTAAACCCGGTCGAAATCTGAGCAATGGACCGGTATTTTTTTGTTTCATTCCTAGAGAAAAAATAGGTAACTCCTGCCGCCAAAATCCCAGCAGCGAGGATTATCCATTTTTTTTTCAACAAAACCCTTAGCAGGTAAATGAAATCCATAAAATAAGTTATTTTGAATTTGTCGGGAACAGCGGCCTGGCTTTTCAGTTACTGCCGTATTGTCTCCATTGGCGTTTGAACCGAACCAGGGAGCAAATCATTAGTAATAAGATATTGGGTAGGTCTTAAACAGGGATATAACTTAGGTCAGTGCGGGATATCCAAATATAGTGTTAGATATTGGAAAGTTAGGACAAGCATCTTATTTGATTATAACTTCCCGCGACATAATATTAATAAATTTTAAAAAGCAATTTTTCAAGAAAGTATTGTTAACTAAATCTCTTTTAGGCGTCTAACTTTTTCCCACGCTGTGGGTTGACGGCCTCTAATAAATCGGAAAAACCCTAAAATCACAGAAATATTCACAAATACGAAGTAATATGATAGTTTAAATAATTTGATCTGTTTGTTTTGAATGTGTTTGGTAGATGCTATTGCGGCCATGGCATAAAATATGACTTGCAATAAGAAAACGGAAGAATAAAGTAAGCTTTTTGTAGAGTAGCATATTAGAAAACTGCTCATTAGGCACAAAATAAGACATAAAGGACTCAGGGTCCATCTCAGGAGACGGTGCGATATATATAAGAAGGACAATCGTGGTTGTTTCCAAATCAGAAACAGCTTCCTAAGAAGAACTATCGCTTGAAATGCTCCCGCAGCGATCCTGATCTTTCTTTTCCTCTCGTCTGCAAGGGAAAAAGAGGGAAGTTCCATAGCAAAAGCCTTCGGCTCGTAAATAATACGATATCCTTTTAGAGCAACATTCATTGAGATCAGAAAGTCATCAAGTATAACATTTGGGCTGACAGGTTCAAACAAATTTCTTCGGACAGAAAAAAGTTCACCTGCTGCACCAACCACTGAATAAAACTCTGAGTCCAATGTTTTAAGGAGGGATTCATATTTCCAGTAAAGTCCCTCCCCAGTCCCAACCTCATTGACCTTTCCTAGGTTTTGAAGGGAGATTACTTTTTTCTCTCCTGCAACGCCTCCAACCTGTTCATCTGCAAAATGCCTTGTAATATTTCGGATAGCGTCCTTGTTTAATATTGTGTTAGCATCACTGAAGATTAAAATATCATGGCTGGCTGTCAGAACCGCTCTGTTAATAGCAGCGGATTTTCCATCTCTGGCTTCGTCATGGACCAACCGCACCGATTGGAACCTTTTTACGATGTCGACAGTGTCATCAGTGGAGCCATCCGTTACAAAAATAAATTCTAATTTATTTGCCGGATAATCTAGCTCAAGGGAATTCAAGATTTTTTTTTCAATACAATCTTCTTCATTGTATGCAGCTACGATAAATGATACGTTGGGATAATCGGGTATAATGGCGTTAGTTGTTCGAGTGGCAGTGCGTTTTAGTCTATTAAGTATATAAATCAAAATGGCATAACCGACATAGTTATAAAAGACAATACAACAACTTGCCCAGAAAATATATACCCAAATTTGCATTATTCGACAAAATACAAATTATAAAATTGAAATCCTAGTGCTAAGGTTTTATTATTGGATCTTGACAAGCCTGTAACTTCTTAGCTTTTCATTGGTTAAAACATGCAGAATCCAGTACCGAAAAAATTTTTATTTTGCCATTCTTTGCGATATAGGCGATTTATTGCTATTTTTTCGATTCCGGAATCAACCCTGAATAAATGCCTATGCCCGTTTTCGATAAATATCCAAGATTGAAGTATTTTCTTAAGGAAAATTTTCTCCCTTCCTATCTGTGGCTGAGATCGCTGAAGTATCTTGGGAGCAAGGTCTATTGTCCCTGTTGCAACACCAATTTTTCAAGATTCCTTGAAGTTGGGCCAAAACGTGAGCCAATGTTGTGCCCACGGTGCAGGTCAAATGACAGGGATCGATTTTTCTGGCTATACCTCGAGGCTAATGTGCACTTTTTCAAAGGCGTAGTGAACTTATTACATGTTAGTCCGGAAACTATATACTACAAGCGATTTAAGAAGATACCCGGGGTGAATTATATTGCCGGCGATAAGTTTGTATTACAGTTTGGCAGTACGTACCCTAAGGATACTGTCTATCTCGATATCACAGATATGAGCGAATATCAAAATGATACTTTCGACTTCATTTTCTGTTCTCATGTGCTCGAATATATCAAAGAGGATAAGAAAGCAATCCGAGAATTATACCGGGTGCTGAAGCCAGGGGCCAAGGCTATTATTTCAATTCCGATAAATCATGGTCACTATGAGACCCTTGAGGATCCTGCAGTAACTGATCCTAAGGAACAGGAGAAGCTGTATGGGGATACTGGGCATTTGCGTTATTATGGTGAAGACTATGTTGAAAGAGTTAAACAAGCTGGCTTTAACACGGCATTTACCTCCGTCACTGATTTTATAAGTCCTGAAATGATTGCCCGATGCGTGATTAATCCTAAGGATGTTGTTCATTTATGTTTCAAAAACTGATTAAATCATCCGAATTGGTTGATGTGGTACAGTTGCTTTCGGAAATTCATTGTGAAAAGATTAAAAATAGCATATTTAACCTTAAATGATCCCCACGACAAACGATCGTGGTCAGGTATAACTTATTATCTTGCCAAAACGCTTGAACGTAACATTGGTGATGTCGAGATGCTCGGACCAGTTAAGTTGCCCTGGTTATTAGAAAAATATCTTAGAGCCTTCGCAAAATTGACCCGCATATTCAGCGGCAAAGAATACTCTTATAAATATAGCCTTGTCAGGGCATGGTATGCATCCCGCATACTACAGCATAGGTTCAAAAAGGGGAAATTTGATTTTGTAATCGCACCTGCGTCTTCTGACGGACTTGCATTTTTTAAGACAAATGTTCCAATAGTATATATGGCGGACACAACGTTCCGGCTTATTAGGGACTACTATACCTGGGAGTTTGAGAAGATCTCTTCAATTTCAAGAAAAGAGGGTGAGTTTTTAGAAAGACAATCATTGAAGAAAAGTTCTTTGTTGCTTTATACATCGAATTGGGCCGCAAGTTCTGCGATAACAGATTACAAAGTTCCTAAGAACAAAATCCAAGTCATCACCATGGGCGCGAATATAGATTCTGTGCCTGATCCTTCGATAATTTATGATAAGGAGAATAATAAAACGCTAACATTATTTTACCTCGCTGTAGAATGGGAGCGAAAAGGTGGAGCGATCGCTTACGATGCATTACTAAGTTTACTTGAAGCAGGAATAGATTCTCAGCTAATCGTCTGTGGTTGTATACCACCGCCGCATTTTCATCATCCGGCCGTGAAAGTAATTCCATTTCTAAATAAGAACAACAAATCTGATCATGATCAATTTATTGAATTATTATCATCAGTTCATTTTCTTCTGTTGCCAACAAGGGCAGACTGCTCGCTTCTGGTCGCATGTGAGTCAAACTCCTATGGGGTTCCTGCGATAACTACTTTGACTGGCGGTGTACCTGATGTCGTTAAGGATGGCGTCAATGGGTATTGTTTACCTGTTAGTGCTCAAGGCAATGACTATGCATCACTCATTTCCGAGATATTTTTCGATAAGAAGAGATATCATGAACTTATACGGACCAGCCGTTTACAATTTGATCAACAGCTTAATTGGGACAAATGGGCAGAACGATTTCTTCAGGCCTACCAATCAAAAACAGTGGCAAAGACTGAGGTATGATTAAATCTGGTTTCAGGGTTCGACTCAGAATATGAAAAATGAGGTTACTTGGTCACCATTGATCATATCTTTCATTCATCATCATAAACGATCTCCATTAGTTTTTTTGCTACCTGAGGACGGTAATGCGAGGTTTCATAGTAATTGTAGATGCTGTTCGTGTATTCATTAATGCCGGAAAAGTCATGCACATTGTTACTGCCAAACATTGAATTTAAGATCTTCAAATCCTCAGAATTAAGTTTCTTTTGATTATATAACGGGCTGATTATTATTTTGAAATTTGTTAGATTATCTGTCAAGATCTTTTTTATGTTTGCCAAAAGTTTAATCTGTTCCTGCCGAATCACTTGTTGAGCAACTTCTTCTTGGGTAGTATCACGTATATAAAAAATCCCGCGACGGGCAAAATAAAAGCTGTCGGCATTTTTTTCTATAATTGCCTCGTATTCCTCTTGCCGTAGTTCATTGGTAACGTTGTCGTAGTAAAATGTTTTCTCGTCCAACAAAAAGTCCTTTTTCATATAGTCCTTGACTTTACCTGATACTTTAAAATCGAGATAAGCTGTCAGGAACTTAAAATCAAAAAATGCTTTTAAACATTCTAGTTGAAAGACTATTTCATTTTGGCCTGATATTATTGGGTCCTTGATGAAGATGTGTCCCGCAGAATTACTCGCTTGATTTAGTAACTCAGCATCAATCACGATCAAAGCATTTTTAATTGGAGCGTTATTACTTGCCAGAAATTGAAATTTCTTTTCGATTCCGTAAATAGACTCACCAGAAGCGTCAAAATGGTAGCACTTTTGGTACGGGGTGTGAATCAGATCCTTCCATGTATCAACCTGGTAATACATTGACCTGGAATTTCCGAATATGTATGAATTATATTGCTTCAAAGGATAATGATTTATCCAGTTTCTTGTTGACACAAAGTCTTTGTTGAGACTAATGTAATTTGGCTCATTAGAGTCGTA